>JADGEC010000037.1 GCA_016744575.1 Sulfurimonadaceae bacterium
ACGTAGGGAGAGGTTCATCGCTGCCTGTCCAACGAGTTCTCTATCATCTCTAAAGGCAAAGTAGATGCTCTTGACCTGTTCTATAGGTAGCTCTTTGTCTTCAAGCATCTCGATCAACGTCTCTTTCTCATTATTTTGTATGGCATTCTCAAGGGTCTGGGTCGACATGAATAGTATCCTGTATATGCATAAAATTATAAAGATGGAATATAACCAAGTAGAGCTGACTATGCCATAAAAGTATCCAGACTTAGTATGGACCCTCGATGTGTATTAAGATGATATGGTCGAATCTGTTCTTTTGACATGACTATTGCTGACAGCTTTTTTAGGGGTATTATCATCATCTATATGTAAAAGATAACAATAAAGTCAAATAGTTTTTGTTGATCATGCATATAAGTGGTGATTATGCCAAAAAATGTTTCATTTAGTAATATTGCCTCATATGCGATGCGTTCTCGTAGGATCGGTTTATGAGTTATGAACACGAAATCAATTATAATACACGCGTTATTCCGTTATCTAATATGCAATTATTTGCAATTATATTTGAACAAAAGGAGCACGGATGAAGAGATTACTTAAGACATTATACGTTGCAGCAGCACTGGCATTTGTCCCGGTAATGGCAAATGAAGGATACAAAGACAACAGTATCCTGATATCTGCAGATGAGGCGATCAAGATGATCGGTGACCCAAAGGTCATGTTTGTCTCTGGAGATAGTGGGGACGTCTACACACTAGGACATATCAAGGGATCTGTCGAGATGTATGCGCACCACTTACACCATGCAGATATCACAGGAAAGATGCATTGTGCACCACTGTTTCGCTGTATCGATGATGCAGAACATTATATTGGTAGCAAGGGCATAAGTAATGATACGACGATCATCGCTTATGATGATTTCAAGGGACCAAATGCTACCGGAGTATATTACTTCTTTAAAAGCTATGGTCACAAGAACATAAAAGTCCTAAATGGTGGACGTGCAGCTATCATGGCACTAGATCCGGCACAGAAGAAGTATGACGCGATCAATGCAGAGTTGAAAGCGGAGAAGAAAGTCGGCAAGAAGTCGAAGAAGATCCTTAAAAATGCCAAAAAAGGCAAGATCGAGTTGAGTGATGCTGAGAAAATAGAACATGAAGCCGCACTTAAAGCGAGTAAAAAACTTCAAAAAGAGATCACGAAGCGTCTCAAAGTCGTTGCGCAGGACCTTCTCGTAGTCAAAGGTGATGAGCATACTACGACTAAAAAATACCATATCGAGAAAGATGAGCTTGACTACTCCTATATCGCGGGTAAAGAAGAGCTTAAGACGGCGATGGAAGATATCCTGAAGAACGGTAAAGACTCGAAGTATGTCATCGTAGACACTCGTGGTATGGCGGAGATCATCGGTGAGCGAAAGATGGACAATGTAGCCCGTGGAGGACATATCCCCGGTTCTACACTACTTGAGTGGAACAAGATCTCTGATCTTGAGAAGAAGTTATCTTTCAAAGAGTCAGATGAACTGCAGAAAGTGTTCGATCACTACAACATCACACCGGACAAGACAGTCTATGCTTATTGCCAGGTCGGTGCCGGACGTAGTACTGAGATCATCACCGCACTTAAACTTCTTGGCTATAAAGATGTAAAAGCATACTCAGGTAGCTGGGATGAGTGGGGTAACGATATGAACTTACCACTGAAAAGATAGAGGAGGCTTTAACAATGACGAAAGTAATGAACAATAAACGTAGAGATTTCCTGAAAGTCTCAGGTATGACAGCTGCGTTGGTGGCCTCACAAGGTAGCCTTTTCGCAAAGACTGACGTGATCTCTGTAGAGAACGGCAAGAACGATTATCCGAACACGAACTACACAGAAGAGATGTACCGCAACGAGTTTGCGTTCACATACGGGAAAAAAGAGGAGCATGGTTTTGCTTACCACTGTGTGAACTGTCAGGGTAACTGTGCCTGGGAAGTGTGGTCACATAACGGTGTCATCACACGTGAGAACCAGTCTGCGCGTTATCCTGTCATCAATGCGAAGATACCTGACTTCAACCCTCGTGGTTGTAACAAAGGTGTGCAGCACTCACAGGTCATGTATCAAAAAGACCGTATCCTCTATCCAATGATCCGTACGGGTGAACGTGGTGAAGGTAAATGGAAACGTGCCTCATGGGATGAAGCAGCAGAGAAGATCGCACAAAACATCTTCGATACACTGACTGACCCTGAGCGCGGTCCAGATAAGCTGATGGTCCACGCTGGTACCGGTCTGCTTACTGAAGGGCGTCGTGGTTCGGTACTACGCTTCTCCACACAGCTCGGTGCCAACCGTATCTATCCGTCATCTTACCTTGGGGACATGTTCTCAGGTGCAGCTGTCGCATACGGTGAGGGTAACCTCGGTTGTACGTGGGACTTTATGTATACAGTAGATACAGCAGTCATGTGGGGTGGTAACCCTTCAGTCTCACGTATCCCTGATGCACACTTTGTCTGGGAAGGTAAATATAACGGTGCCAAAGTCATCGTCATCACACCTGAGTTCAATGCGACAGCTAAATCAGCTGACCTTTGGATCCCTATCAAAGCTGGCTCGGACAATATACTAGCGATGAGTGTCATCAATGTCATCTTGAACCAGAAACTCTTCAAGCCGGAGTTCATGAAGGTCTACACAGACCTGACATTCCTGGTCGATGTAGATACACAGAAGATGATCCGTCGTTCAGAGATGGAACATACAGAGAACAAAGATGATCATCATAAGTTTGAAGACCAGTTCTATAGCTGGAACACCAAGACTAATGAGCCGGCATTGATGCCGGGTACGCATGGTAGTGATGAACACACACTGCGTCTTGCAGAGTACGGTATTGAGCCGGCACTTGAAGGCGAGTATGAGATCACTGATGTCCATGGTAAGAAACGTACAGTCATCACTGTCTTCGAGCAACTTAAAGCTCAAGCTGCCAAGTTTGCACCAGAAGAGACACAGGCTATCACCGGAGTCCACCCAGACACGGTAGTCCAACTGGCTAAAGATATCGCTATTCCAAAAGTCGTCGAGATCACGACTGGTTTCTCATTGAACAAATACTTCAATGGTATGATGACTATCTGGAACGTCGCTTCTATCTGTGGTCTGACAGGACGTATGGGACCATATGGCGGTCTGAACACTGAGAATGAGTTCCAGCTCTCCGGACTTGGCGCACTTTCAGGTTTCAGCGGTAAATATGCTCCACGTTTTGGTTCTGGTTTCGTTGGTGAGTTCATGAACGGAAATGGCATGGAGACCTTCAAACAGTATTTTGATGATGAAGATGTCAAACGTGCACAAAATGGCATGAGCAAAGATGAGTACATCACTGTCGTTGAAGAGCTTCTAGCCGCGGGTAAACACGGTAAAGCGAACAACGAATCAGATAATGGTAATGTCGTCAAGCCTTGGTGGTTACCGACAACAGCACTTATTGTCGCTGACTCGACTTTCCGTCGTAATAAAGGTAGTGAGTACCGTAAAGCGTTCTTAGGTCGTATGGACTTCTTTGCCTATGTCGATTACCGCATGAGTGAAGCGGCACAGTATGCAGATGTCCTGCTGCCGGCTAAGTCACACTATGAGGTCTATGACCTTCGGACCTCTCCGGGTTACCACCGTTTTACCAATCTGGCTCAGCCAGTCGCTAACATCAAGAACGTCGGTGAAGCTAAAGATGAGTGGACGATGTTCACATTCCTGGCTAAAAAGCTTGAAGACCTTGCTAAGCGTCCGGAAAACATCGATAAAGCGAAAGTCAAAGACAGTCCTCGTTACGCGAAGCCTGGTTATCATGACCTCACTATCTTCCATAAAGAGTACACCAATACTGACGAAGAGTCAGAAGGTGAAGGTGAGGTCTATCTTGGTACTGACAAGATGGCTGTCGAAGCCGCACTTGAGAAGTGTAAGCAGTATGAGCCATGGACGATGGAGAAGATGTATAAAGTCGGAGGGTTCTTGCTGATCAATGAGAAAGCAGCACAGACCTCACCGCTTTACTCAGATAAGCCATATAACTCCAACGAGTTCCACCTCTATAAGTTCCAGCCACTACACACGATGTCTGGTCGCCAGACGTTTTATGTAGACCACGATATGTACATCCGTATGGGCGCAGCGACAAACACTGGTATGGAAGGTATCCGTCCACAGCGTAAAGAGTATCCATATGTACTTATGACGCCACACGCCCGCTGGTCGATTCACTCTAACTACAAGACAAGCCGTACTCTGTTACGTCTTCAGCGTGGTGTCCCTGCGATGCAGATCAATCGCGTCGTAGCAGCTAAAAAAGGGATCGCGGATGGTGACACTATCCGTATCTTCAATAACATAGGCGAGTTCTATGCGATGGCTAAACTATCTTCTTCTGCACCGGCTGACGGTCTGGTCATGGAGCATGGTTGGGAACCATACATGTACAAGTTCAACAAAGGTCACAATGAAGTCGTACCTACCTCGTTGAACTTGCTTGAATTGGCAGACGGTTGGGGACACCTTAAGTTCGGTGGACTCTGGGACGGTAATCAGTACGCATATGATGGCGCCGTTAACTACGAAAAAGCAAACGTTTAAGGAGGGCTGTAGATGTCAAAAAGACAATTAGCAATGGTAATGGACCTGAACAAATGTATCGGGTGCCAGACATGTACCGTAGCATGTAAGACTCAATGGACTAACCGTAACGGCCGTGAGTATATGTACTGGAACAATGTAGAGACATATCCAGGTACAGGTTATCCTAAGAACTGGATGGAGCTTGGTGGTGGTTTTGACGCTGCTGGCGACCTTCAGCCTGGCGTCATCCCTAATCTGGAAGCAGATTATGGTGTGCCTTGGGATTATAACTATGATGCAATACAAAACGGCGCAAGTTTTGAGCCGAACGTAGAGCCTACATGGGGACCGAACTGGGATGAGGACGAGGGCGCTGGTGTGTTCCCTCAAGATAACTACTTCTTCTACCTGCCACGTATCTGTAACCACTGTACGAACCCGGGCTGTTTGAGTGCGTGTCCACGTGACGCGATCTTCAAACGTGAGCAAGATGGTGTCGTACTGGTCGACCTTGACCGTTGTCAGGGTTACCGTTACTGCATCGCCGGATGTCCTTACAAGAAGATCTATTTCAATCCGAAGATCTCAAAATCTGAGAAGTGTATCCTCTGTTTTCCACGTGTCGAGCAGGGTCTTCCTCCAGCATGTGCACAGCAGTGTGTCGGACGTATTCGTTTCGTAGGTTTCCTTGATGATGAAGAGGGGCAGGTCCATAAACTGGTCAACAAGTATAAAGTAGCGCTTGGTCTGCGTACAGACTATGGTACACAGCCAAATGTCTACTATGTGCCTCCGACCGAGTCTCCTGCGAAGTTTGATGCAGACGGCAAGATCATCGAAGGCTCTACTCGTCTTCCTATCGAAGAACTTGAGAAGCTCTTTGGGCCAGATGTCCATGCCGCTATCAAGACGTTGAAGTCTGAGATGAAAAAGCGTAAAGAGACTGGTGAGAGTGAGTTGATGGACCTTTTGATCGCTTATCAGCACTCAGATATGTTCCGTCTTGACAATAACTACTATCAGGAAGTCGCTAAAGCGAATGGTCAAAAAGCATTGGCTCCAGTAGATGAGCGTTATGTCGCTGGTAAGCATACTAAACCTGCGGGAATGCAGTTCTTCCAGGGTGGGGATCTTTCAGCGGGAGGACACCACTAATGAAAAAGTTAGCTAGTACGCTGATCGCAGCAAGCGTGGCAGCCACTTCCATGATGGCCTCTGCTGCAGTGACAGCAGTGAAGGTCGAAGCTGATCTTAGCCACGCCTCATACAGTTCATCTGTATGGGACAGTGCGAAGTTCTCTGATGTAGTCCTCTACCCTCAGACGACTATCAAACTCAATGACAAGAACGCCAATGCAGCCAATGCTGCAAACAAAGGCAAGAAAGCACAGATAGCTGCCGTCTATAACGGTAAGAGTATCGCTTTCATGCTCAAGTGGGCAGACAGTACTATGAATATCCAGACTGGATACAAGACTGATGTCTATGCTGATGGTTTCGCTGTTCAGTTCACGCAGAGCAAAGATGCTGATACTCTCCCATACATCGGTATGGGAAGTGTAGGCCGTCCGGTCATCATCCATCTACAAAAGGCTGTAAAGAAGTATTATGAGCCAAACGGTAATGGAAATGTCGAGTATCAGGTAAATCGTAATCAGACTGACCTTTTTGATGAGGAGCTGAAAAGATTTGACAAGAAGGTCGCTGGGATAGGAAGTAATGACTACGAACGTACGTTCGTAAGTGAAGGTTTCCGTTCTATGACTGAGATCAAAGACAGCTCTAACAGCTCATACGCCCGCCTTGGATATAAAGAAGGTGGTTGGATGGGTACCGTCAGTCGTTCATTAAGTGATGCAAACTTACAGCTTACGGATGGTGCTATCCCTGTAGCGTTCGCAGTATGGGATGGAGAGAAACTGGGTCGTGATGGTCTTAAGAACCTTTCCCAATGGGTCTCTGTCAAGCTTGAGGGCAAGAGTGGTGGCGATGAGCTTGTCGCAGCACTTGGAGAGCAGACCAAGGGTGATGTAGCCAAAGGTAAAGAGGCTGTAGCTACAAATGGTTGTGTAGGTTGTCACCAGGTAGAGGCTACTGACCCTGCGAACCTGATGGCTCCAGGTCTAAGTAACATCGGAGGTTACTCGACAGCAGCCTATCTACGTGAATCATTGGTCAAGCCATCGGCTGTCGTTGTCCCTGGTTATAACCGAAATGCTCACAGTAACTATATGTGGTATACCGAAGATAATGGAAAACGTGTCTCCACGATGACTGACTATAGTTGGTTGGATGCAGATTCGATGGACAACATCGTCGCTTATCTACGATCACTAAAAGCGGAGGTTGAGTAATGAAAAGACTTGCACTGATCGCAGTGGCACTCGTCATGAGTCTCTCTGCCAACCAGGCTCCTGCAGAAGAGCTGTGTGATGACCCAAAAGAGATAATCGAGGACATCACCTTTGAGAAAGAGGGTTTTCTCAGTACTACGGAGTGTGCCGCAGCCGGTGAGTTCACAGACTGTTATCTTGAGAACTACGCATGCGGAAGCAGCGGATGTTTTGATAAGAACGAGCCAGGTGTGAACACTGACCCGGAGCTGGTCCTTTTCTCACATAATGATGGTGTCACCTACAACTTAGATACTTCTGCTGTTGCAGCTTCAGCGTTCGATCAGGGTATCAATCGTAATGCAGTCACTATCATCGGTGATTATAATGCTGCTACCAATACGATCATTGTCAAAGAGTTCAAAGCTCCACCACCACCAAAGAAGTCTTTCTTTAAAGGGTGTCTCTGATCCAAAAAGTCTTCGGACTTTTTGCCAGAAGGCTCTCTCTTTATCCCCAAGATATTCCCTCTCAAAACAGCTGTGACCCCGAGGATAAATAGTCTATACTCTTTTGGCACCTGTAAGTGAATCTGTGGTTAAATGCGCATAGAAAAATAGACGCCAGGAGTGTGTCACTCTGCTAAAGTGATCACTTCTATGATCACTTTAGCAGATCGATACAAGAGGACAGACCTAATATGGACAGTGAATACAGACGGTACATCTACGCTTTTTTATCACGTATTATGAGTGATATACCTGACAGGCGTTTTATTACAGATCTAAAGGCAAATAAAGAGTTGCTTGATGTGATCGGTGCGGAGACAGTAAAATGGTTTACAGAGACGGATACCGAAGAGATAGCAGATATCCTAAACACGGACTACTCTTCTATGTTTGTCCTAAACACACAGCCCATAGAGTCTTTCGTTCTTGATGCCAAGAACGAAACGCTTGTAGGTCTTCAAAACCCGGTCATGGCATTTTACTTCAACCATGGCTTCGAGGTAAATATGGACCAGACGGATATCATGGCTCCAGATCACCTCTCTATAGAGTTCGCTTTTATGCAGACCCTGGTGCATCGTGGTGAGCAGAAAGCACAATTCGAGTTTCTCGATGAGCACCTTGTCCAATGGGTCATCCCGTATATGTTGGGTATGCGTTCTATGGCGGAGTCCCCACTATATCGTGACATGTGTGACTTCGTAGTCGAGTTTCTAAGTGCTGACTATGAACTTTTGACCCAGGAGCAAGCTCATGGCGATGAGTAGTTTTGTCCAAAAGTCAAACCTCTTTGCGTTCAGTGCGGCATCATGTCTGCGTAATGACTACTACTTTAATGATTGCCGACTCTGTATTGATGTCTGTCCGGAGGGTGCTTTAAATGTAGTCCGAAACAAACTGATGCTCTTTGAGACCGATTGTATCGAGTGTGCTGGCTGTATAGGCAGTTGTCCTACAGAGGCATTGACCATAGAGAGTTTTGATCCCAATGCGTATACCATAGGCTTTAAAGAGCAGGAAGAGAAGTCACTCTCCTGTAAGAAAGATACCGCTTGTCTAGGTTCGTTTGATGTTCATCACCTCATAACGATGGCGCTGCGTTCAGAGGAGCCTCCTGTCTGCGATATGGCACACTGTGAAGAGTGCCCTATCAATAAAGAGCAAAAAGTCGAGACTGCGATCCGTACCAAGATAGCCATCGCGAATGACTTTATGGCAAAGGTAGGTTTTGAAGGAGTCATCGAGACGCTAGAGGAGAGACCAGAAGAAAACCAGCGCCGGGCACTTTTTCGCAAGGCCTTTGACGCCACAAAAGAGGTAGTAGCTGACTCATCGGATGAGATCGCGATCACACTACAAAACATGCAGCGCATAGATACAGATGTCTCACTTAAATATATCTTGTTGAAAAACGCGATAAAAGAGAAGATGGGTGCCTTCACGACAACGAACTTCAAGGAGAAGAGTCCTCTCTTCTTTAAAAAGATCATCAGCTTCGATGCCTGTACAAACTGCGGGGACTGTGTCCAGTTCTGTCCGACACATGCACTGATCGCGACTTCTGATAAACAAGGAATCTTGTTTAGTGAGTCCAAATGTGTCGGATGTGGCATATGTGATCACATCTGTAAGACAGACGCGATAACTACAGCGGATGGTTTTGACCTTGTGACGATAGCATACGACCGTGTAGAGCAGCTTGTACACTATGAGATGGTCATGTGCCATGAGTGCCGCTGTCCTTACCCTTACCGGGGCGGAGATCCGATCTGTGACAGATGCAGTGACTTTAAAAAAGATTTTGGCGGGATGTTTACGCTGGCAAGGGACTTATGATGACAACAGTCGCGCAAGGTGTGGCATTTTATGATGACAACAAGGCTAAAGAGGCGTATGAAGCATTGATAGAGCATGCGGAGAATGGAGAGTCAGAAGCGCAGTATATAATTGGGCTGCTCTATTTTCATGGTGAACATGTGGAGAAAAGCCTGGAGAAGGCGATAGTCTGGTTTAAAGAGTCTGCGAGACGAAACAATCTTGATGCGATGAGTATGCTGATGGAGTGTGATTCGACTACCACAAGGCATACAAACCGTTTTTAGCAGCTATCTCTCACCGGGGCCTTGACCCCTTATTTTGTCTCAGTACTATTATCTAGCGCACTTTTAGCACTTTTGATCGCACCGCCAACTGCAGTCACAGCTGCACCCCACGCCTGACTTCCCATACGTTTCGCTTCTTGTGCTTTTTCTGAGTTAAGTACACTCGCACTACGAACGAAGGCATCACTAAGATGGTTGCGCATGACATCGACAGTCTCTCTTGAGATCTGAAGAAGTTCCTGCATATCATAATGGATCTCTTTACTTATCTTCTCAAGAAGCGCTTTGGAGGTCTTCGAACTCTTATCGGCAACGTTCTGGATGACCTGGGTAAAGAGAGTGTCTGCACGCTGCAACTCATCTTGTAGGCTTTCGAAGCCATCGGTCATCAGGTTCTTCACCTCTTCAGGCATATAAAGAAGCTGTTTTTTAAAGCGGCTTATGGATTTTACCAGACCGGCACGGACACCGCGTAGGGTCCCTCGAATGATCTCTTCTGCCTGATTAGGTGTGGCATCAGCGACATCGACAGCAGTCTGGATGATGCTCGAGACGACAGAGCGGATGCGTACTGTACTGAGTGGTCCTTCACTGAGGGTCTCATAAGTGATCTCTTTTGTGATCTCCTCGATAGTCTCCTCAGTGTCATGTCCTTTCTCAAGTGTCGTGACGATGGCAGATTCGATCATCTCCTCAAGCATATCGAAGAGGTCGATCGACTGTAGTTTGATACGGTGAAGTTTTGCCAGGGTATTCACTGAAGGCTTATCTAATGCATGCTCGATGGCATTGAACACCTCATGCTTGGCTTCTTGAAAGACATCACTTTGACGCTCAAGCTGGCGCTCGATGCGCTCTTTCTCTACCAAGAGGTCCTGCACTTCATCATGGAGGGTCTTAGTCTCGCTTTCGAGTACTGAGATAGCGATGATCTTGAGCTCCTGCTCGCTCAGATCACCAGCTGCGATCTTCCACTCATCACCGACATGTTTGAATATATCGACGACTTTCTCATGTAGTTCACCGCTTTGCTCGTTCTCATATTTATGTCGTACGTCACGCTCGAATTTTCCCAGATCCATCATCTCTCCTTTTGTTGTTTAGAGTACCATCTTGATATCTTGATGCGCTTTTAGCGCTTCGTAGACAAATTGACGTTCATCTTCGTTGTGTACCAGCAGGTCAAGGTTCATACTGCAGTATTTACCGGTGCAACTTGCGTTGGAGAAGTCGATCTTATGCGTGCGTTCCGATAATACGTCTCTGACGGCCTGCTCAATGACTTCCATCTCTTTTCCGATGAGCTTATAGCGCCATTCGCAGGGGTATTCAAGCTCAAGCTTCTGATCGACTTCGTTTATATTCACCACTCTTGCCTCCTTCTTTGGATTCGAGCTGTACATCTGAGATGACCATGCCTTTATCGATGGCCTTGACCATATCATAGATCGTCAATAGGCCGATACTGACACCGGTCAGCGCCTCCATCTCTACTCCAGTCTGTCCGGTCAGTTTCGCTGTGACTATGAGCTTGAAGCCGGGGAGTTCATGTAACTCTTCGACATCACAGTTTATCCCGCTGAGGTTCAGCGGATGGCACATAGGTATCAGTTCACTGGTCTTTTTGGTGCCCATGATGGCAGCGATCACAGCCGTCTGAAGTACTGGACCTTTTTTGTTGGTCTCGTTGACGATAGAGTCATAGGCATCTTGACTCATCGTTATCATCCCGCTGGCGATGGCTACTCGGGTAGTCTGTTTTTTGGCGGAGACATCGACCATTTTTGGACGGTCTTTCTCATCCAGATGGGTTAATTTCATAGGAATTGTCTTTATGTGAAAATTGTTGTTTTATTATACCAGAGCAAAGACAGGTTTACTCGTTTTGTATCTTGGCTGTGTTGTCATCATCATCTGTTTCTATATTCTGGAAGATAGATGGAGGAGAATAGCCATATTCTACTAAAGGGAAATAAACTGTGAGTAAAGCAGATATTAAGATTACATGATTAAATATTAATCATATGATTGTGTAATATATGTATCTAATAATGCAATAATAATGACCATAGAACATGAGTCAAGAGATATTAAGTTAATAAAGGACAAATATGCAAGGATCTAAGTTTATGAGACGTCTGGTATTGGCCGGACTTGGTATGAGTGTCATAGCAAGCTCACTGATGGCAGAGCTGGAGAAGACAGAGCTGACGATCGGCTTCATCGCACTGACAGACTGTGCACCGCTGGTCATCGCTGAGGAGAAAGGTTTTTTTGAGAAATACGGACTGGATGTCCATGTGGTCAAAGAGGGCGGTGGCTGGCCGGGTATTCAGCAGAAGGTCATCAGTGGTGAGTATGACTTCTCCCATGCCCTTGCCGGTATGCCGATCGCAGCGACACTGGGTATCAACGGTAACGCCAATCTTCAAGCGGTCCTGAGTCTTGACTTCAATGGTAACGGTATCACCTTCGGAAACAACATCATCAAGAAGATGAAGCAGTATGGTATGGATGATACTGCTCGTCCACTGGGTTCTGAGTCGCTGAAGAAGTATATCGATGCCAAACATGAGAAAGAGGCGGGTAAGTATAAGCCGCTGAGCTTTGGTATGGTCCACCCGGTCTCTACACACAACTATGAGCTTCGTTACTGGATGGCGACCTCAGGGATAGAGCCTGACCGTGATGCGACGATCAAACCCTTCCCACCTCCGACCATGCCGTCAAACCTCATAGCCGGTAACATCGAAGGCTATTGTGTCGGTGAGCCATGGAACGAGCGTATCGTTTTGAAGAAGAAAGGCTCTACCCTGGTCACGAACTACGACATCTGGAACAATAACCCGGAAAAAGTACTTCAGACTCGTGCAGACTTCATCGACAAACACCCCGAGACGACCAAAGCGGTCATGAAAGCGGTCATCGAAGCACAGATGTGGCTCGATGCCTCTTGGGAGAACCGTAAAGAAGCAGCGAAGATCCTCAGCAAACCTAACTATGTCAAGGCGCCTGTCTCCGTCCTCGAGAAATCTATGACGGGGACGTTCCAGTACCTTAAAGGTCAGGACTCCGAGCCAAACCCACAGTTCAACGTATTTGCCAACTACTACGCAGCCTATCCGTTCTACAGCCATGGTATGTGGTTCATCACACAGATGTACCGCTGGGGACAACTTGACAAGCCTGTCGATATGAAAGCTATCATAGAGAAGACCTACCGTCCTGACCTGTTCGAAGCGGCCGCCAAAGAGGTCGGGTATTCACTGCCTGCGAGCCCATGGAAGAAAGATGGTGTCGACAAATACAACATGTTCATGGACGGTAAAGTCTGGGACCCTAACAAAGCAGTCGACTATATCTATGACTTCAAAGTAACGAACTCCAAAGTGAGTAAAGAAGCGATGGAGAAAGCCAATCAGTGGACAGTCAAGACGCAACAGCCAGAATATGTCTGTCCTTATGGACCGGCTGGTTGTGCTGATCCGAAGTTCGTGACAAAGAAATAACAGTAAAAGAGCAAATACCAACAGGGCAGTCTGCCTTGTCGGTGTGTAAGACTAAGCGTATCTGTGGATGCTTTGAGTCTTGTACACAAGGAAGAGGCATCAGAAGTGCCCATAATAAGGAATAAATATGAATCAAGATCTAGCGTTAAGGATCGCACTGCCGCTGCTGGTACTGCTGGTCATCATACAGATATGGTCGAGTATCGCTTCGGTAGTCGAGGACTTCCCCACACCGGCAGATACCTATGTCGCAGCATTTGGCGGCGTGAACTCTGAAGGTGATGAAGTAGTGGGATCGCTCTCAGACCCGTTCTATATCGAGAACGAAGATGATAAAGGTCTCTTTTGGCAGATCCTCAATTCGCTTGAGCGGGTCTTTGGCGGTTTTGCACTGGCAATCGTAGTCGGTATCCCGGTGGGTCTGCTCGTAGGGATGAGCCATCGCTTCTTTCAGGCGTTCGACCCTTACATACAGATATTCAAACCGGTATCACCGCTGGCCTGGCTGCCGCTGCTGCTGCTGGTGTTCCAAGACATCAACATGACAGCGATCGCGACGATCTTCATCACCTCTATCTGGCCGATCATCATCAACACGGCGCTGGGTGTGCGCAGCGTGGATGAGGACTATATGAACGTTGCCAAGGTACTGCGTTTCACACCGCTTGAGAAGATCACACAGATCATTCTGCCTGTAGCCGTACCGTATATCTTTACAGGAATGCGTTTGAGCCTTGGTATTGCCTGGTTGGTCATCGTCGCCGCAGAGATGCTGACTGGGGGTATTGGTATCGGTTTTTGGATCTGGGACGAGTACAACAACCTGAACTATCCAAATATTATCATCGGTATCATCGTCGTCGGTCTGGTAGGCTACCTACTTGACTTGATGATGGGACGTATCGCAGACTATTTTGACTACACGAAGAGAGGGATATAAGCATGGGCTTTTTAGAACTGATAGACGTAGAGAAGGTGTTCCCACTGCCAAAAGGCGAGAAGTACGTCGCAGTACAGGATGTCAACCTCGATATCCGTGAGAATGAGATCATCGCGATCATTGGTCACTCGGGATGTGGTAAGTCGACATTGCTGAACATGATAGCCGGACTTGACCTGGCGACTGCCGGGCATGTCTCTTTGGAGAAGAAGGACATCGATGGTCCCGGACCTGAGCGCGCCGTGGTCTTTCAGAACCACTCACTATTGCCATGGCTTACTGTCTATCAGAACATCGAGATGGCAGTAAAAAAGGTGATACCTGAACTCACATCCAAAGAGCTAAAAGAGCATGTGACACACTATGTAGACATGGTCAGTCTTGACCATGCCAAGGATAAATACCCCGGTGAGATATCTGGTGGGATGAAGCAGCGTGTGGGGATCGCCCGTGCACTCTCCATCAAGCCAAAGGTCCTGCTGATGGATGAACCGTTCGGTGCGCTTGACTCCCTGACCCGCGCCGCTTTACAAGAACATTTGATGCGCATCCAGCAGAAAGTCAAGAACACCGTCATCATCATCACCCATGATGTTGATGAAGCCGTGCTTCTCAGTGACCGTGTCATCATGATGACCAATGGTCCCGAAGCGACTATCGGTGAGGTCTTGGAAGTCAACCTGGAGCATCCACGCGAGCGTGTCGCACTTCAGCATGACCCGGAATACATCCGTTGTCGGGAAGCGATACTGAGTTTTCTTTATGAGAAATATGCCAAGGATGATGAATAAGCACTTTTTTGGGCGCTATGTATCCCTCTGATCATAGGTAAGTCCCATAGACTCAGTAGCCCACTGAGCACATTCACTTCACTCCAGCCGCCATTCGCCATGGCGGTCTCCTATCCCTAATCACCAGTTATCTTATCAAGTCAGTGTCTTGAGTGCAGCTTCGTATTCGTGTGGATGGTTTAGATTGCTGAACTTTGCTTCGTCTGAGAACTCAATAAAAGTCGTCCGGCTGTTTTTGAGCAGCATACCAAGTCGGTGGTTGTCATCTTTAAGCATCTTCTGAAAACTTGGCAGGAGACTTTTATGATAGATACCGCACATCGGATGTGAACCTGTAGGTGTACGAGCTATGACGGCATCAAGGTCGGTATGGTCAGCTTCTAGGAGTCTGGCGATGATATCAGCATCTACAAAAGGGGTGTCCACACTGAGTACGAAGACTCGTTCATCTTTCAACTGCTCCAGGATCGCTGCAAAACCGGCTGTTGGGGCATAGGTGCCGTTTGTGGCAATATCGGGTATGACATCGGCTGAAAAGTCAAACTTCCCTAGCTCTTTGGCACTGATGTAGACATGAGCGAACAGCTTTTTTAGACGTTCATACTGATATTGAGTGAGGGTAGGGTACTTCCCAAAAGGCAGAAGGGATTTATCGCGCCCCATCCGTGAACTTTTTCCCCCGGCAAAGATGACGCAGGTGATATCGAAGGGAGTGACGTGTTCTGACACAAAATACCTCTTTCCACATGATTTGGAAAAGTATAGTATGGCTCATGTAAAAGATGCGTTAATGCGAAGGAAAAAACTCTGCTTTAGCAAGTCGTAAAAACAGCAGTACCGACAGTCCTGATGCCCCAAAGAGCATGGCCATCACCATGATCTGGTAACGTGCGGCTATCAGAGGTGAGATACCAGATAGTATCTGTCCAGTCATCATACCTGGAAGCGAGACAAGCCCAACAGCAAAAAGTCCATTGATGACAGGGATCAAGGCGGCATTAAAGGCGGCGGCTGAGGCTTTGTCATAAGTGGTATCATTGGAAAGTTCATGCGTGAGACGTTCTACCGCGATCGCTATCGCTGTCATGGAAGTGGCAAAGATCATACCCGCAAGGGGGATCATATAACTTGGTTGATACCAGGGATCGATGCCGATGACCAACTGCGTGACGAGTAGTAGTGTCACACCTCCTCCGAGGGTTATGCTGAGAAGTGCTTTTACATAGAGTGCCTTACGGTGTTCGGGAACAGTCCGTAAAGAGATCCAGCTGGCTGCGATCAGCATGACAGAGAGGACCAGTAAGACGATATTCCCAGTCTCAGCCTCAAAGATATAGATGAGAAAGTAGCCGATGAGCAGAAGCTGTAAAAGCATACGTGCCATCGCATAGAGTGCGGTCTTGTACTGTAATGAACGGTAGACCATGATGGTGATGACAAGAGCTGCCGGGATAAAAGAGAAGAGAAGGTCATAAAGTGACAGGGTATGCATACTACCTCTTTGAGATATAGGTCTTATGATTGTAGCACAGGGAGTAAAAAAGAGTAGATAGGGACTTCCCATCACCATTGGAGGCAATAGGAGGTCAGGTAGGTAGTACTAAAGTACTGATCCCAGGATGCCCATAGCGGATGGACCACCGATCTTGTTCACATACTCCATGATGATCGGAGTGTACTTACCGATCATAGCTGGATCTAGTCCCAGTGCAGAGAACTGGTCTGCTACTGAACTGGCTGCACCCGCTGCACCTGCAAGTGATGAGAGTGAGGATGCACCATCGGTGATACTTTTGATATCTGGCACGGCATCAGTGAGTTTTCCAAGATCAGAAGGGCTCAGTTTACTGGTCGCATCACCTAAGATCGCGGCTGCACCACCGCTGGCCTGTGCTGGAGAGACTCCAAGCTGTGAGCTGAGAGAGTCAAGTAGTCCGGACTCCTTCTGCTGGCCTGTAGCCGAGGATGCTGCATCTGCAAGATCACCCATACTCATCGCAGAGAGTGTTTGTGTGGAACCAAGAAGCAGGCTTGCTGCAAGTAGTAGAGAATAATATTTCATGTATAGTCCTTTTTATTTGATGGTAGCTGGATCGGTGATGACACCGGTGATAGCTGAAGCAGCTGCGACAGCCGAGTTGGCCAGATAGACCTTTGAACTACGAGAGCCCATACGTCCGACAAAGTTACGATTGGTCGTAGATACTGCGACCTCTTCATCGCCTAAGATACCCATGTAGCCGCCTAGACAGGCACCACAGGTCGGATTAGAGACGACACCGCCTGCATCGACAAGGATGTCTATGTAACCAAGCTTGTTCGCTTCGCGTAAGATCATCTGCGTACCCGGAGTGATGATAAGACGGACATCCTCATGGACGCGTTTGCCATCGAGGATCTCGGATGCGATCTTAAGATCACTCAGTCGCCCATTGGTACAACTACCGATAAAGGCCTGGTCGATCTTGATGTTATCACTGACTGCCTGAGTGATACTGTGCCCGTTTGAAGGCAGGAACGGGTAGGCGATGACGGATTCAAGAGCAGCTACGTCAATATCAAGGACTTTGATATAGCTTGCATCTTTATCAGAGTAGTGCATCTTTGGTTCACGTGCAAGGTCTTTGTCGGCAAGAAAGGCTGCTGTAGTCTCATCATAAGCGACGATCCCGCTTTTTGCTCCAGCTTCTATTGCCATATTACACATACTGAAACGGTCATCCATGGTAAGATGCTCTATTGTACTGCCCGTGAACTCAAGGGTGTGATAAAGTGCACCATCGACACCGATCAAACGGATGATCTCGAGGATGATATCTTTACCTGTCGTATACTTACCCGGTTTGCCGCTTAGCACGACTTTGATACTCTCTGGGACTTTAAACCAGTTGCCGCCGGTGATCATCGCAAAGGCGAGGTCCGTAGAACCCATGCCGGTAGAGAAAGCTCCGAGTGCACCATGGGTACAGGTGTGTGAGTCAGCACCGATGATGACATCACCAGGAATGATCAGTCCTTTTTCAGGAAGCAGGGCATGCTCGATCCCCATGTCCTTCTCGTCAAAGAAGTGTTTGAGTTTATACTTTTTGGCAAAATCACGACTGATCCGTGCCTGATTGGCTGATGCGATGTCTTTTGCCGGGATGAAGTGGTCAAGGACGATGGAGAAAGCATCTGGATTGGCCAGTTTATTGGCACCGCTCTTCTCGAATGCATGGATAGAGATAGGCGTAGTGATGTCATTACCGATGACCATGTCGATCGGTGAACGGACGATCTCGCCGGCGTGAACTGTCTTACCGACATGTTCAGAAAAGATCTTCTCTGTAATGGTCTGTCCCATTGTGAACCTTTAAAAAATAGTGACTCGCAAGTCGATGCCTGTCTGTCACCACGAAATTGCCGCGATTATAGCATCTTGGTGCTGTAGTGATTTTTAGGATGCAGCGGGAGCTGTTGGTTTTTACCTCCTGCATAGATACCTGATAGCCTCTTCTGTGATCCGGGTCACATATCACATACTCTCATATGCGTTATAAACAGGACGACAAGGAGAACCTATGAGAAAGCTATCTTTTTTTCTATTTATACTATTGGTCACGATCACAAGTGGGAATGATTCACTACGCAAAGAAGCATTGCAATACGGACTTAGTCCTGTCCCTAAGGATTACGAGTCACTACTTCAGGTACTTGGAGAAACCAGAGAGGACATCTCAAAAGAGAAGATCAGGCTGGGTAAACGCCTTTTTTTTGAAAAGAAGCTCTCGCTGAATGCTGATATCAGTTGTGCTTCGTGTCATGACTTGAAAGAGGGTGGTATCGATGGAGAGATCACAGCCATCGGTCATAAGGATCAGGAAAACCCTTTCCATCTAAATACGCCTACAGTCTTAAATACGGCACTCTCAAGCAAACTGTTTTGGAATGGCAGAAGTGCCACCTTGGAAGATCAGGCAAAAGGTCCGATCATTGCTTCGTTTGAGATGGCCTCCTCCCCAACCCTAATAGAGAGCAGACTAAACAAAGAGGAGCACTACTTAGCGGAGTTCGGACAGGTATATGGTGAAGGAAAGATCACATTTGACTATGTCGTGGATGCCATAAGTACGTATGAACGCACACTTATCACACGAGGAAGGTATGATGATTTTCTTGAGGGTGATACGAGTGCGCTAAATAGTGATGAACAAGATGGTCTGAGGCTGTTTATCGAAAAGGGGTGTATTGGTTGTCACGATGGCATGGGTCTTGGTGGACGTGAACTGCGAAAATTTCCTATTATGCGCCATCCCATCTGGAGCTTGAGAGACCTTAAAAAGATCAAATCGTTAAGAGAAGAGTATAACGGCTTTATGCATATGCTGGGAATGGAAGAGGGTGCCCAATCGTTGATACAGTTCGCTGACGATGGCAGTCGATACGATTATTTGGTAGAGATGCTCGGCAAAGAAGATGTTCGATTATTAAGAGATGGGTATTTTGATGAATATAAGGACGATGAGGCCTATACAGCCATGGTAACAAGAGGTTGTTATGAATGCCATGAGAAAAATACCTATCGTGTCTCCAGAGAGACGCTTGCTGTCAAGGCTTATCCATTTGAGAACAAAGGCAGTTTCCTTGGACAGGGCCGGCAGACCCGCTATTTCAGGGTACCGCTGCTAAGAAACATTGTCAGTACCGAACCGTATTTTCATAACGGTGGGATCGAAAGACTCGAAGATGCTATCAAGCTGATGATCAAACATCAGCTCCGTACCAGGCTGACGGATGATGAAGTGAAAAAGATGGTCGAGTTTTTCAAAGCAGTTGACGGTAATCTGGTCGATTACGGTTTTGATCTAAAGGAACAATGATCGATGTATGCGCTGATTACTTCAACTACTGAAAGCAGCCAAGAGGTCACTATCTCATATTGGCCGGATCTAAGACGGACACAGGGCTGGAAAAACGATGAACAATATCAAGAAGTGGATTGGAATAGAGATGATTAATTGTGACCCGACTCCTCTCGGCATCGTTTTGAGACTACTGGCAGCTACTGGCTTTATTGCTGTTGGTCTTTGGAAAAACAGCTATATCCTTATTCTCATCGGGGCTATTCCTCTGTTTAGATTGAGTTATTACTATTGGTCTAAAGGGTCATAAAGACCCATTTGTTTGTTTAAGACCTGTTAGATCCTTACATCTGCTGCGATCATCTTCTTCCACACCGAATTGGGCTTAAACCCGCTGGGTGCTAGCATACTTGCATCTTTTTGTCCTAAGATGCTTTTTTTGTAGTGGTAGATAAATACGGAGGCTCTATAGTTCATGATACAATGGACAAAGACCTTTTGATCCTTCTCTTGTAGACTTCTTAGTAGTGTAAGAAAAAGCTCAAGTCTATCGATCTCCGGACTCTTCCATGTGATAGGAATATGAATATAGACCATTCCATTCTTTGAGACGATCTTGTCCTCCTCTTTCAAAGCACCTTTATTGTGCATGGCCAGATTTATGACCACATCAAAACCCTGCTGCGCGATATATTTGAATTGCTTTTTAGTGGGTTGTCCTGATGTCGATATCTTTTCGTTGACTTGAATGTGATTGATGATAGCTCTCATCGTATATCCTTGATCGCTCTAATATCTTTTTCACCTTTTTATAAGTATACAGTGCTTTGTCAGTAAAGGTATCCATGATAAAACGCATTCTTACGAATGTGTCTCCTTTTGTGTTTTTTATCACTCGATGATGCTCAGTCTGTAAGTTCCCCCGGCCTTTAGACAGCTGCTGCCTGGCATAGGAGTCTCTTGATCACGGTTAAGCAATAGGTCGGCCGATGAGATGGTGCTGACCTCTGTGATCGTGATCACAGAGTAGATACCCAGATCCTTATAAGATTCACATTGACATTCATTTTAAAGGAGAAAAAATGCGTCAAGTCAATCAATTACTGGGTGCGATGTTTATCACATTGCTATTAGCGTTCAATCTGCATGCAGATTCAGCAGAGTCAAAAAAACTGTTTATCTCTCTGACATCAGGTGATTTCAAACAAAGTGGCATGGGTGTAGCAATAGCCAACGCCATGCAGGACGCAGGAGTAGAGACTACAGTCTTTATTGGTGCCAATAGTGTAAGATTAGCTATGAGAACAGGCAAGCAGGAGGCGTTTGGTCCGACTGGTAAGTCTGTGAAAGAGATGCTTAAGGCACTTGTCAAGAAAGGCGGTACGGTGATGGTCTGCGGTATGTGTGCCAAATATCTTGAAGTCAAAAAAGCCGATCTCGTCGATGGTGTCGCCATCATCAGTGGTGCTGAAGTGTATGGTGGGCTTTTCGCTCCAAACACGCAGACGCTTTCGTTTTAGACAGTAGCCAGACACTTCGGGTCTGGCCAAAGGAGATGATGATGGACCTTTTTGAATATCTGTTCTTTAAAGAGCTTGACCAGGATGAGAAAGCGAAGATAAGAGAGGAATCAAAGTTTATATCTCTACCAATAGGATCACCGCTATACTATGAAGGTGATGTGAACAGCAGTATTCTTTTTCTCAAACGGGGCAAGGTAAAAGTCTATATCACACCCGAAGCTGTTACCAAAGGCGAAGTCACACTCTACTATATCTCTCCAGGCGAACAGTGTCTTGTCAATACCTTTAGTACCATCACACAGAGTAAGACCCTGGCCTCGGCTGTGGTCGATGAGTCGATAGAAGGGTGGTTGATCCCAAGAGAGAGCATCCTCTGGCTGATCGAAAACTCCAGCAGTTACCGCGACTTTAAGATCGAGCTATGCGGTCAAAGGCTTAATACGGTGTTGGACCTTATCAAATCCATACAGTTCGATCAACTCGATCAGCGTCTTTTGAATTGGCTTTATGTACAGGGTATGGACACTGTCCAGATAACACATGATAAGATCGCAGCGATCTTGGGTGTGTCAAGAGAGGCGATAAGCCGAAACCTCAAAAAACTCGAACAAGCAGGAGATGTGCGGCTTGCCAGAGGAGAGATCCGGGTCTTATGAATGTGATCGTACCAGACCTTCCAGAAGTATCTTGTAGTTGACCTCTAATGATCGGCCTCTCATCAAAATAACTTCAAGTGATGGTTTGAAAAAATAATTGATCTGTATAAGCATATCAGCACTGTTTGACTATAATCGATTTACAACATAAAGCCGTTATTGACTAAAGGGCTAAAAAGAATGAAGTTCAATGAAGATACAAAAGTTGACATACCATCAATTCTGCACCTTACCCGTTTAGGATATGACTATGAATATAGATCCATTAACACAGACAGCCATTGGTACGTACAATAGACTATTTGCTAATAAGATCGATATACCTTTATTGGAAATGTTTTTAGAGATTGGGATAGGTCTTGTTCCTTTGGAAGCAGAAGAACCCTACATACATAGACTGGTCAGACTACTCGCTGAAGCTGATAATGATGAGACAGATATCAATACGATCAATATGAGACTGCAACAAGTCCAGAACTTTTACAATGAGACGATCGCTACGTATGAACTGGCAGGTCATTTAGATCCTGATGAGGAGCAGGCGCAGCGACTAGAAGCTACTTTGGTAGCATTTTTAGAGATGCTTGATGTTGATGAGGTGCGTACGGTCCTGCAGGCGATGAGTGAAAAAGCGGTAGTGACTATTGCAGTAGAGTATGGATTTGAAGTGGAGCTCATGACTGTTGCAGATATGCAGGGACTTGAGAGGGTGGTACAAGCTGCTTTTGGCCAGCTTGAAGTACTCACTGCAGGTTTTTTTACACTGATGGATATCTCTCAAATGCTGAAAAAAGGTGCCGAAGAGGATGAGTTTTTCGGATTTACCGTAGCCTTGACTATTGTGCTTTCTACGTTCAATGCTGTACGAAAACAGCAGATCGAACTTATCAATAAGAAGCCGATCTCGCTGGAAGTGATTCGAAAACGGTACAGCGGAAAGATCAGTCAGCTATTTGATCTGGGACGTGACCTACTTGATGATGACACTTTTTCTTACCGGGAGTTGGGATTGAGTGGCAAAAACAAGAAACAGTTGTTAGCACTGGCTGATGAGATGGATCTTTACGACTACCCATTTGAAGACGATGATGAGTCACCGGATTTTTTTGCCGTCACTCATGCATGGTGGGCGTTGAGTGAGTTCGAGATCCCTGAAGCTAAAGTGTTGTTTGTCAAGTTGTTGGAACGATCATTGTCAGATATTGAAGATGATTGGATGCCATCGATGTTCAGAAAACTGGTAGTACCTTTCAGAGCCAGTATGTACGAGGAGACGGTCAGCTCTATTTTGGATGAATCCCGTGACCAGTGGATTCGCATCGAGTTCATAGAGTTACTAGGAGATATGCTTAAACATAATGAGGTCGATACGGAAAGATCTAGACTCATCATAGGTCAGCTTTTTGCAAAGTGTGATGATCCTATTGTCAATGCGACTGGGATATCGATTTGTAAAGAGCATGGCTTTAGTGAGCATTATCCAGTCATCTCTACTCTCTACGAGAAGGGTCTAGTCGATTATGATATGGATGGTGATCTTGAAGATGTCGAGATCGCTTTTAAGATGAAGACCGATCGAACAAGACCGCGTCAGCGCTCTACGCTGTTTCAAAACTCCAGAGTCAAAGAGATCGAAGATATGCTGCCCACCTCTCCGCTGGAACGAACAGGGGTAAAGGTCGGCCGTAACGATCCATGCCCATGTGGAAGCGGGAAGAAATATAAAAAATGTTGCATGAAAAAGTAGAGAGGGCTATGATCCATGAGTTTTAAAAACAATGTGACTGGCTTTTACCTATAGTTGATAGCAAGGAAAATCGATGCCTAATGATAAAACTGTAATGACTCTTAACGATTTGCCGATTACCCGTGATGATGAAGATAGACTCAACTTTAAACCTTTTGCCAATAAAGTCGCATTAGGTATAAAAAACTATTCGCAAGATGAATGTTTTGTGATATCTGTTGAGGGACAATGGGGAATTGGAAAAACTTCTTTTGTTAATTTAGTGACAAATGAGATTAAAGATGATGTAGAGCTTTTACGTTTTAATCCTTGGCTTATCTCTAATATTGAACAGTTGATCTCTGTGTTTTTTACCGATCTCACCAAGTCTATTGTCAGAATTTCGGTTGAAGCTAAATGGAAACTAGATATTGCTAAAGATATGAAAAAATTTGCTTCAGCGATTCTCCCTGATCAGGTGAGTGTTGGTATCACTGAAGGGACAAAGGCTACTTGGAAATTTGATAAATACTTTAAAGGTAAAGACCCAGAAACAGCACATACACTGCATGAACAAAAAGAAAATATTAATAACTATCTTAGAAAACCAAAAAAACGAATAGTCGTGATCATTGATGATATAGATAGGCTTATGGATAAAGAGATCGAGCTTGTTTTCCGTCTCATTAAGGGAATCGCCGACTTTGATAATATTACGTATATATTACTATTTGATAAAGAGATAGTCTCAAATTCACTAGATAAAGTCACATCAGGTAATGGTCAACGATATTTAGAAAAAATCATTCAATATCCTTTGTTAGTTCCAAAACCTCATGAGATTACCATTGTAAAGCTTTTGACAGATAAACTTGATATTTATTTGAACGACATTGGGAATACTCAAGATAGAGACATTATTTTTGTTGATGACAGATGGGAGTTAGTTCATGCTCAATTAGGTAAGTACATAAAAACAGTGCGTGATGTCAATAGGCTAATTGACATATTTAGTTTTGAATATACATCTGTTTGTGAAGATGTCAACTTTATTGACTTCTTTGTAATTACTTTAATACGTCTTCATGAAGAAAAATTATACAGACTCATTGAAAATAGACCTGAGATGTTTATACTTGGGTTGTCATACGAATTGCTAGACATTGATTTTGAAGATAAAGAAAAAGGACAACAGGAATTAATAGGACTGATTAAAGAGAAATACCCAAGTTTTGACAAATATGAAAAGTTGATGGAGGTGCTCTTCCCAATTTTTGATAAGTATAATCCACGAGATATTAGAGGTGAACACCAACTGAAACGAATTGCTGACAGATATTACTTTGATACATATTTTTCTTTATCTATGTCATCTGATAAACTATCTTACTTACAGTATTCAACTATGTTGTCCAAGCTTATATCTGAACCAAAAGACTTTGCAAATGAAATGGCTGGATTAGATGATTCTAGACGAGTCCAATTCACAGCGATATTAAGTGATAAAAACCTTGATGTCGATAACCTGATAACTATTGCCAAAAATCTATTGTCGGTGATGAAGGATTTAGATAAGAGAGATTTTCGAAATGATGATAGTTATTGTGACAATAGACCAGCTGAATGGTTATGGATTGAACTTATTGCGGAGATTATAGTTAAACAGGATCAGCCTGATAAGGCATTTGTAATATTTGAGGATTCTCATATTGAAGTACGATATAAATGTTTTCTAAATCAATATTTACAGAAGAAGCTTAAAGCTAAAAACAAAACGCAAGATATTGATGAGCTAGTTAGGTTACAGGAGAAAGATTTAGAGAGCATCTCTAGTATGAGTATCGACAAGTTTCTATCTTATGAATTTTTGGATCTATTATCATTATGTTTTTCTTGGAATGAAATAGAGCCTAATGCTCTAAAAGTTGAATTTGAAAAAGAGTTTTTTAAGTCTAAAGCTACTTTTTTCTTACTCCTTGAAAAATATATTTATAAACAAGTGAATATGCCTAGAAAGGAGTACCCATATTCAATCAATAAGACAGCATTGGCTGTCATGGTCGATTTAGAAAAAGTTCGTCTTTATATAGAAAATATAGAGAAGTATACTTTATCTGAAAATGAACAGATGCTATTGAAATATTGGGATAATGAGCGTGATTTAAATTGAGCATAATTTAAGTGTTATTAACTGAATAGTAGAGATGATATTTTGTTAAGTTTGCTTTTTATTTGGCATTTTCTCTCCTTTCATAAGAAACTAGCTTTTTTCATTTAACGTCTGAAACTGTGACCATTAAGTGACATTTGTGATTTACAAAATAAATAAAATTATATATATTGTAAATCCAATAAGCTTGCTGAAAGCTTATTGGGTTTACAATTAATTAATTAAATAGTTAATATGTAAACCAACGAAGGAGAGAGAATGTTTGGTGAACGAATACTACGTGCCCGTAAGACTTCTGGATTATCACTTCGGGCTCTTGCCGACAGTGTTGGCGTGAGTCAAACAGCAATCAACAAATATGAAAAAGGCTTGCTAACACCTGATTCAACTATGTTGATCAAGCTTGCGAAAGCACTTAATGTTAAAGCTGGCTACTTCTTACGCCCAAATACTTTGGAGTTGGAAAAGCCTGAGTATCGTAAAAAAAGTTCACTGTCTGCTAAAAAGTTGCATATGATAGAAGGAAAAATCCTCGACAAAATAGAGCGTCGGTTGGAATTGGAGTCTTTATTTCCTGTAGCGCCGGTGCCGGAATTTACTTTGCCGGAAAACTTACCAAAATCTATCTTGACAATGGATGAGATAGAAGAGGTCGCAAACAGTGTTCGTCAGGAATGGGACCTTGGATCAAATCCTATAGCTGAACTTATAGATGTCTTAGAGAGCATTGGCATACGTGTTTTTGAGATCGAAGAGAGTGCCGAGAGTAAATTTGATGGTTTAGCTGCCACCGTGAATGGATATCGAATCATTGTCATCTCAAAAGCTTGGTCAGGTGATCGTCAGCGCTTTACAATGGCACATGAATTGGGGCATCTTATGCTTAAGGACCGTCTTACTGACGACATGGATGAAGAGCGGGCAAGTGACCGTTTTGCAGGAGCTTTTTTACTGCCAAATAATGCTTTGTTAGCAGCGTTAGGTGCACACCGTACACGCTTGGAACTGCGGGAATTGCTTCTTCTCAAACAGGAGTTTGGAATCAGTATGGCTGGGATTTTGTATCGTGCACGCAATCTAGGCATTATCAGAGAGAATTACCATAAAAGCCTGATCATCGAGTTTTCAAAGCGTGGTTGGCGTAAAAACGAGCCGCAGCCTTTTCCGGCAGAAGAGCCGCACCATTTCCAGCAACTCGTATTTCATGCTCTGGCCGAGGAGTACATTAGTGAGTCTAAGGCTGCTGAACTGATGGATTTACCGCAGTTTGAATTTTATCAGATGCGTATGCTGGAAGATACGAATGCAGCTGTTCATTAGTGATGCCAATATCTTTATTGATCTTGAAGTCTGCGGCATGTTGTCAAAGATGTTTGAGCTTTCTTATGCGTTTGCTGTACCGGACATCCTCTATATAGAAGAGCTTGAAGAACAGCACAGTGACCTTCCTGGCTATGGATTACTCGTAAAAAAGCTAGATATCTCAAGTATCGAATATGCGCAATCATTGCACAACCAATACCGGGGAGCAAGTGACAATGATCTGTTTGCTTTTGTTTTGGCAAAACAGGAGCGATGCCCCTTGATCACAGGGGACGGCAAACTCAGAAAGCTTGCAAAAGCAGAAGGTGTTGAACTAAAAGGGACGATTTGGATCATTGAGCAGTTCATAATAGAAGGCCTTTTGAGTTGTGATGCTGCTCAAGCCGCATTTGATATAATGGAGTCCAAAGAGAGGCGTTTGCCATGGGACAAAGCCAGAGAGATGGTAGATTCACAAAGGTAGAAGCCGAAACCTCAAAAAACTCGAACAAGCAGGAGATGTGCGGCTTGCCAGAGGAGAGATCCGGGTCTTATGAATGTGATCGTACCAGACCTTCCAGAAGTATCTTGTAGTTGACCTCATAGACGGCCTGGACATTATCACTTATGCTGAGGTGTCCATCGATGATCAGCATAGAGAGCCCGTGTAGAAGCGACCAGATGGCTGTTGCGATCAAGATGGGGTCCTCTTTTTTGAAGATCTCCTGATCTTGGGCTTCGATGATGATCGTGACAAGCTTATGAAAACTATCATCGGGAGCAGTCTCGATGACCTCCGCTGAGGAGTCGCCGTGTAATATCTTATGTAGATCAGGGCGTTCCGTCTCACACACCTCCTCACGCTCTTTGGACATGACCGGACCAAAGAGAAGCCGATAGAGGTTGGGGTTCTCGGTCGCAAAGGTGACATAAGAGATGCCCATCGCATGAAATCGTTCTAGAAGCGGGCTCTCTTTATTATTGAAGTAGGGCTCTATCGCAGCATCGAGTCTGTCAAATCCAGCGAGGATCACCTGCTTCATCAACGCCTCTTTCCCTTCAAAATGGCGGTAGATCGCAGAACGGGAGGTTCCCAGACGGTTGGCGAGCTCACGCAGGGTGATCGCTTCGAGACCCTCTTTGTCTACCATATCAAGTGCAGTGTGGATCAGACTCTCTTTTAGATTGCCATGATGGTATGATGTATGCTTTTTCTTTTTCATTAGGCATATTCTAACAAGATCTTCTAAAATGTTGACAATGATCACATCTCTATGTTAACATTGTCAACATGATTTGAAGATAGAGCAGGAGCAAAGATGAACAGATGGATAT
>JADGEC010000166.1:0-3663 GCA_016744575.1 Sulfurimonadaceae bacterium
CTGCATGCTGATATTCAAACAAACAAAAATCATTATCTATCATCTCGTATATAGCATTAACATCGTTAAAGAGTCGGTATTGAGTAACTGTATATAAGTCCGTCACTGCTCTTTTCTATGTTCTCTACAGAGAGAAGTCGATGTGTTTCACCTCTTCGGTCAGTTCATCAAGCATGAGGGACCATACCCTTACTATTGAATATGATCACAGGACTCGCTTTGCTTCGAGTATCATATCATCGATCAAAACGAAGAGCTCTTTACTTGCATTTTCAGCTTGATCAAAAGCATCGATGACGACATTGATATCATGTAAACATGTCCCAGATACCACACAATCCATCGCAGTCTGAGCACTGTTGTGAACATGTGCATGGGGAGTATCAAGCTTGGTATAGCTGGACGTATTTGAGAAAAGTCTTTTCCCTGTATCTTTGTACCATTTCCCAAAACGGCAATCCTGGTGAGTACTTAATCGTGCAGCTTTATCATTGAAGACACCGCTATAGGCATTGACTTTGAATAAGACATGGTCTAGTTTGGCAAGATTAGCGAAAAGCTCATAAGAGACATACTGATTGTCTCTTTTTATCGTAGCGGAATTATTGATGAGTTGTTGTAATGTCTTTTTATAAGATACAAGGTTCTCGGAAGCATTCGTAGCCTCTGCTTCCAGTCTCGCACTGTCCTCATGCATGACAGATGAGTTTTGTTTCAGGGTGCTGATATTGATCTCGACCTCTGCTGTCGCTTTTTGCGTCCGTTCTGCCAGTTTTCGCACTTCATCAGCGACCACCGCGAACCCACGTCCATGTTCACCTGCCCGGGCTGCTTCTATCGCCGCATTAAGCGCCAAAAGGTTAGTCTGGTCTGAGATGTCTTTGATGAGTGTTATGACATCTGTGATGGCGGTGACACTTACACCTAGGTTCTCAGCATTGCTTCTAAGCTCATATGCCATCTGAATAATACTTTCTGTATTAAAAATATCATCGACATTGGTCTCTATGTCAGAGATGACATGTTCGTTCTCATCGGTAAGAATATTGATCTCGTCAAGATTAGACATGTTGTTCTCGATCTCCTTTTGAATATACTCAATATTAGTGATACATCCCTTTGCCATACTTTGTGTCAAAGCATTTTTCAGCCTGTTTTCTTGGACGATATCTTTTGTACTCTGATTGTTTCCCTGTAGTACTTCGATCTCTCTCTTAAGATCGGTATTCTCTTCAAAAAGTCTGTTTACTTCATCTTTTAACTCGTGGATCTCATCGATATACTTCTTTTTTTTAGTAAACACATCAACACCTTTTCTTTTATAATATTATTTTGTGTTAATACTAACATCTTGTTGTGACATATTTGTGTCATACATGAAAAATGCTTTGCACAAGAATATAGCTTTCATGAAGGGGAATAACTAGTATGTTGTGTGCATCAAGGAGCAAACGAAAATCCAGGCGAGTAAGCCAAAGAAAACACTACCTCACTATCTCCAAATCCATCAGTGGAGTGCATAGAGCTTCGTTTGATGTCATGATATATCAACCCATCAAGGGCATAAGCTGATTCGCGTTCGTTGGCATTGATGATAGTCGTATAGAAGAGACGAGACAACTCGTAGTCTTGCACTTATCTTTGAGGCTCATTTGTGTTATTTTTCAGAGTATCTATTCTATATCCCACTCCGTGGATATTCTTGATGAGTGGACATGTGACTTTTTTCTTTAGTCTTTTTAGAAGTCCTCGAAGTGCGACATCATTCATATCAACAGGACTTTCCGCATACCAAAAATGACTCAAGATATCCTTAATGGGACATGTCTGACCGATGTGACCGATGAGATAGAGACATAAACGCTTCTCATTGTTCGTCAGTATTATCTCTGTTTCATTTTTGATAAGCCGTTCACCCTTGATATCCCAGGTACAACCACCCTCAAGCAAGTGGTAGTTCTCCCACTTCTCTCGTTTTTCGATCGCACCTACCGCATTCGATAAAGCGTCCAAGAGGTCATCTTTTCGAACCGGCTTAGCAAGGTATTTGGTAAGCCGTAGCTCCACAGCCACAAGCAAGTTCTCTTTATCTAGATGAGCCGTGAGGATGATGATAGGCGTACGATCATCATGCTCACGGATTTTTTTGCTTAACGAAAGACCATCGAGTTTAGGCATAGCAATATCCAAAACGAGTATGTCAGGTCGGTATCTGTTATAAAGTGCTAAAGATTCTTCACCATCAGAAGCTTCGTAGACAGTATGAAAAAGTGTCTTAAAGTATCTGACATAATTAGCTCTGATCTTCTCTTCATCCTCAGCATAAAGTAGACTAAGGTCTTTAGATATCTTTCGCATGCTGGCGTTCTCCTTTGACTGCGACTAAACCACTCTGGACTGAAAGTCCAGAGGTCTCAAGGGAGATGATATTCCCTCACTGTAAGATATCCCCTGTACTTCAGGCCCCATACCTATCGCCCACTTCCTATGGCGGTGAACACTCTATATGGAGATGCTCGTTGCTTACAACTCCTTTTAGTATCCGTCTCGGATGATGATGCTAATAATGAACTCTCTGGCTTGCCTTGATGGAATGGAGGGTACTTATCAGACATCTACGACTGCTGTGGAAGATGTATGATCAAACAAGCTCCATCAGCACTGTTCTCAAGCAGCATAGTCCCATTCAATCTCTGCTGGACAAGGACTTTTGCTAAATAGAGACCAAGACCTCTTCCAATATCCTTTTGTTTAGTGGTAAAATATGGATCGAAGACTTTGTCCATATCTACAGCTTCCACTCCACCAGCATTGTCACAGATAGTGATCATCGTATGTGTCTTATCCTCAGTGACGATGATATCGATCACAGGATGTGATATCCCTCTTTCCTGCAGGGCCTCTTTCGCATTGTTGATGGTGACTAAAAGCACCTCTCCAAGATCATGCGGATGGGTCAAAAGAGTGATATCTTCATCACAAGTGATCGATATGTCGATCTGATGCTCATGCAGCATCGTCTCTGTCAACAGCAGGATATTCATGATCACTTCTCTGATCTTGACGAGCTTCTTTTCCTTTGTAGGTTGTGAATGGTCTTTGAACCCATCGATCATATTGGCCATCTGATCGGTCACGCGCTCAATGGACTGTACACAATCTGATGACTCATCTTTCATATGACCTGCTCGGTAGGAACCACTGTTTATCAAGATCGAATTTATCTCTGCAAGAGGTTGTTTCCACTGATGAGCTATCATGTTGATCATCTCATTCATCTGGACAAAACGTGACTGATAGAGTAATTGTGCCGCTTGTTGTTGGTTCTTCTTGATCTCCTCTTCTACGCGTCTTTGTAGGTGGACACCCGATAGACGTAACGTCTCCTCCGCACTTTTACGCTCTGTAATATCATGCAATACCATACGCAGCATAGAAGTCCCGTTGTCTTCGACTATGCGCATGGTCTGTAACTGTGCCCAAAAGAACTCACTCTCATCTCTAAGTAATCGTAGTTCGCTGGAATATTCCACATCACTTTTCATGACCTTACGGCGGTACATGTAATATCTGTCCTGATCCTCGTAAAAGATGAACTTTGTGATCTTTTGACCGACCAGGACCTGTCTGTCGATGTTTAGCAACGTAGAAGCCATCTGGTTG
>JADGEC010000166.1:3673-5408 GCA_016744575.1 Sulfurimonadaceae bacterium
GGTTGGTATCGACTACATAGCCACTCATGTCTAGTGTCAGATAACCGACCGGAGCCATGTCATAAAGTTCAAAATAACGTTTTCTACTGCTCTCTAGTTCGGTCTGTGTCCGATGCAATTCATCGTTTTGCATCTCCAGTTCGATCTGATGCACATGGAGCTCATGCAGCATCGTTGCGGTTTCATCGAGTGCGAGGGGTCTATTGTTGGGTTTGGCAGCTGTGACTAGCTTCGATTCAGCTACTCTACGCAGTGACTCATCGCGACTCTTTTGGCTATGCTTCTTCTCATTCATGACTCTCCTTACCATCGCTTGTTGAGCTGACCCCTGTTTTAGAGAAGGAAGCGTTCCATCGTGGAGCTGGCATACACACTTTCATCCTTTGTCACACCTATGAGCATCCCTTTTTCTCTTTTTTTAACACCAAGAGTCCCTGAGAGAACCATAGCTATTGTACGTTTATGCTTTTCCTGTGCTAAAGTGCGTAAGAAGAAGTTTAAAGGTAGGTACTGCCCATGAGGACTTATAAGGGTGGTAAGCTGTAGTGTCCCGTCAAATAGTATTATGTCTCTGTTTGAGGGGATGATATAGATGTATCCGGGCTGTATTCCCATCATCAATAGATCGCTCTCTTTGTCTTTGGATGGATGTTTTGTGACTTTGTTAAGGGAAGTTCCAGATCTATGTCGAGTAAGCTCTTTAGCTTTTTCATCTGCTATACAGTTCTCTCCCGGCGAAAAGATCATCTATAGGTATTCCCGTTATTGTTGTTATCAGACTATTATATCATCCTAATCCACAAATGTTTTCATAGGCTCAATGTGCAATAATGGTTGAAGGTCGTAAAAAAGTGCTTCAGTAAGAGTATGAGAACTTCAATAAGAGGAATATGAAGATGAAAAACAAGGTATTTAAGCGATTATTGACCTAATTGCAAGGACTCACTTTCACACAGATCAAGAGAGTCGAGGAGCATCTTCATCACAAGAACTTGAAGAATATGACAGAAGAAGTCGAGCATTATCCACACTGTCAGTAATGTCCACGTGGATCAAATGAACACACCAAGGGGTTGATCAGAGAGTACTTTCCAAAGAAGACTGAGTCTCAAGACATCACTGATACGCAGATCGGGGAAGTCTAAAACACACTAATACAGTAGAGCAAGAAAGATATTCCCGCCATCAACCGACATATTTCCCCTATTAAAATCACTGCTTCTGTCATAAGATATGATCATAATAAAGAATATTACTCACTCAAGAAAAGAGGTCAGATGAAACGTGCGATCTTAGTGATGAACATGGGCGGCCCCAGCCATTTGGGCGAGGTCGAACTGTTTTTGAACAATATCTTCAATGACAGATGTATCATTGCGGCGCCCAAGCCTATCCGGATGTTGATGGCTAAGCTGATGAGCTTGGGTCTGAGACCGATCGTGCCACCAAAGCGCCGAATGATCATTCGGCGTTCGCTGCCTGTCTCAAAGACCTATACGAAGGGATACGATGATGCGTGAGTTTGCGGTAGTGGGTTCAGGTATCGGCGGCAGTTCCATCGCAGCCTATCTGGACGCTAAAGGACACGATACTGTCTTGTTCGAGAAAGAGCCCTATCTCGGTGGCTGTAGTTCGACCTTTATACATAAAGGCTACCACTACAATACCGGAGCGACTACACTTGCAGGCTATGAGGAGGGGCATGTCGTCAAGGGTCTGCTTGACTCCATTGGAT
>JADGEC010000167.1 GCA_016744575.1 Sulfurimonadaceae bacterium
AAAGAACGAAGCATTAGAACGTAAAGACATCGACGAACTACGTACTATCATCATCTTACAGCTTGGCAAGTCCTTTGACATCAGATTGCCAAAAAGCCTCAATATGTATTCAATCGACCAGATCGGACTCAAGATCGAACAAGGTACTATCGAAGTGCTCCGTAAGAGTGAGAAGACGTTTGAAGGTACTGAACTCGATCAGATGATCGCCTTTACCTTCAAGCGACTCTTTGAGGACATGGCCAAGCAGTTCAAAGAGAGTGATGTACAGACCAAAGAGAAGGTCACACAGGACATCTTGAATAACATCAAGGATATGCCTCAAGCGCAGCAACAGAAGATCAAAGAGGAACTGAACGTCGAAGAGCTTTCTGAGGATGTGATCCAGAAAGCGATGGTGGCTGGCACGTTAGGGGCTGCTTTTGCTGCGACGATAAGTATTGCAGGTTTCTCTGCATATACGTTCGCCACGAGCGCATTGGCCTCGATGACCGGTCTGGTCGGATTGACCTTGCCCTTTGGTGCCTATACAGGTCTTACCTCTGTGATGGCAGTCGTCTCAAATCCCTTGTTCCTTGTCGGGGCAATGGGTCTCTTGCTCTATGTATTGAACTCCAGGTCAAACGAGACCATAAGAAATCGACTCTCACCGATCATCGTCTCACTCATCAGTGTCCTCTCTGTGAAGTCAGATAACTTGATCTGTGAAAGCAGTAAATATCTGCAAAGCTACAACGCACTCTTCATACAGTACGGGTCAGTCTCCATGATGGAGCGAGTGCAGTTAGAGTCGAAGCTAATAGGCTTGAAAGAGGCTGTCTTCGAAGAGCACTCTGTCTATGCTCTGGAAGCGGTCCCATCCTCTACGATGGCCACCTGTGATGAGTCGATGCGCTGGATCAACCGACCGATCGAACAGACTTCGGCGTATGAACAGATGCAAAAGTACTTTGAGACCCCTTCTAAGACTAAACGAGGGTATACAGACCTGGCCATTGCCTCATTGACAGTAGGCGACCTTATCTATGATATCAGTCGTATCGACCCATTAGTGATCGAATCGGTCGATTTCGCACGAAAGGACAACATCGCTGATATGTTCAGCTTTGCCTATTTTTCAGAGAAGATCGATCCAGACAGCATCGGAGATATCAGTCAGTTGAAAGGATATGTGGCTGAACGGTTGATCGCACAGCGACTACAGTCACAGGGTTATGAGGTGCAGTTCCCGGAAGCATCCAATCAGCCAGGGTATGACTTATTGGTCAACGACCAACCCTTTCAGGTCAAATGCGGAGAGAGCCCATCACTGTTACATGAGCACTTTGAGAAATATCCCGATATCCCTGCTCTGGTCAATGAGGAGCTGGGTGTGATGTTTGCTGATGACCCTATGGTGTTTACCATTGATGGCATCAGGAACGATGAGATAACAGCATTGACGATCAATGATCTGGGAGCTGGAAGTGATATGCTTGACTTTGAGATCCCATTGGTGACGATGGCAGTCGTCTCGGGCAAGAACATCTTCTCAGTGATGCAGGACAGACTTGAGATCGAGAACGCGATAGGCAAGACAGTAGGAGAGAGTGCAGCCAGGGTGACAGGTGCATTTGCCGGATCGAACCTGTTGATGCTTGGGGGATTGATATGGATGCCTGCGGCCGGTGTGGTCGGGGGTGCTGTTGGAGCAGTCCTGGGTTCAATGACTATCGTGAAGTTGGTCGACAGAATGAAAATCTCACATCTACTAAAAGAAGAGACGGCCGCAATCGAACGTGCGATCATAGACTTGCTACATCGCGCTTTGGGGTACGCGGATAGAAACCTTCAGATCGCGGCAGAGAAATATGAGAAGGTATGCAGCTCCTTGGAAAGAGAAGGACAGGAACATCTTATACAATATGTCGAGTTCAGGTATGCTCAAGAGAAGCAGTATCGAGAAGGGAAGATCAGACTAATGCAAAAAGCTATTGATGATGATGTACTGGTCCTGGACGAGGATACGTCAAATATCCTCATCGCGGCACAAAACGCAATGGTCCTGATACAGCAAGTCGGTATCCACCCCTATAATCTACATACCGAGACAGGTGCGGTCGTGGATGCTGTCAAACAATTTGGAGACGCGCTCTCTGCGTCACAGATAACGGAGTTTGTAAAGAAGGAGATCATCAATTCAGATGTCGTGGACGCACTGACACACAATGCTTCGAAAGGCATCAAGGAGGCAAAGTCTTGGTTTAACAAGATGATGTCGTAGTCTTAAAAACTAGGGTATTCATCATGGACTTAAGGAGCCAAGCTGTATCTCTTCCTTAGAAATCTTTACCCTCTACAGCGAGATCAATATTTTTCAAAGATATATTCTTGCACAATAAGGAGCACAATGTCCTTTGTCTGACTATTTTTATATCGACCTGTATCGGTGTTTCTCAAATCTCTCTATCGTGTTCATATTTTATACACCAAGTGTATTTTTGATATATCTCACAACCATGCTATAATCATAGTCACTGTTTGTATAAACAGCTCGAAAGATATGTATGGGCTTTTCCACTGCCGAACAGGTAGCTTGAAAATGCACATGATTCGATCATCGACTGCCGTATAAATAGCCCCCACTCACACAAGACAATCACAACAGAAACACTCTAATATCAAGCACCATCCCAATCATACCGTTGCTATCAGCTTGTCAGACTACGAAAGAATATTTGTGTCTGACCGTACCGCTCAGGGCGTAGGGGAAAGAGGACTTGAAGCCCTCTTGGAGTCGGCGGCTTTGCGTCTTGTAGATGCTGTGAGCATCACTGACAGTCAAGGTAGACCGCTCTGTGTTTTGCAAAAGAATTGCGATATTTCCCTCTTATTTTACCTGTATATATTGACTTATAATACTTTATAATGGTATAATATATTATATAAAGAGAAAGGCTAAAAATTGTGAGAATACACTACAATGCAAGTCTATATTAAGTGATTGGGATCTGTATCGACCCTCAGACTACGATATAAATCAGTGAAATTGTCGCCATGCACTACAAAGACCTGCATCTGTTTAGAACCGGTATCCCATCCATGAAAGATGCCAGCCATCTCAACCTATAACTCAGCACCGCTCTTGACTATATCAAGTCCATACTTCTCCCTCAGCAGGAGTATGGACTTTGAGATCACCTGCATCTGCAAGTCATCATCCAGGTCAAGTAACGACAATGTCTTCTTATGTTGAGAAGTGAAGTTCGTCACACTGATCGATGCTTTCACAGCAGCAAGCTTATGGTCACAGACCATATCATAGACCCGTATCACTTCCGATCGAAACAACTGTTCACTGAACATCCTATCTATAGTCCAGCTCTTTCTGCGCTTCTCGCCATATCGATAGTCTATCTCAAGATAATAAGTAGTCGGGTTGAGTCCCAGCTTCATGACGATATGCGTCACATTACGTGCCAGGACGACCACCCTTCTTCTGACTTCACCCACATCATCGATAGGGTCGAATGTCCTCGCGATCCCAATAGACTTTCGTGGACCTCTCTCTTCTACTCTCTCCCCATCGATCCCTAAGACTCGTTTGTATAGTTGGATACCGGGCTTTTTCCAGGAGTAAAGGAGCGTTTTGCTCTGCTCGATATCTCCAAGGGTATGGATCCCATGACTTCTCAAACGTTCTTGGAAGACGCTTCCAATACCAGGGAAGGCTTTGACCGGCATCTCTTTGATGTACTCTTTAATATCATGCACTTGGAACACACCATAAGGTTTTGCTGTCTCAGTAGCCAGCTTAGCAATCCACTTCGCTTTGGAGATACCGATCGAGACCGGGATATCAAACTTTGCCAATACCTCGGCCTGAAGCTCCCTGGCAAAGTCATAGACATCCTCATCATCGACCCAGCCGCTGACATCACCAAAGAACTCATCGATACTATACTGCTCGATCTTGGGTATCTTACTCTCCATGAACGCATGCATCTCGTAAGAGAGTCGATGATACAAAGGGTAGTCAGAGGGGATGACAAGCATCTCAGGACAGAGCTTTAGCGCCTGAGCCAAAGGCATCGCTGTCTTGACGCCATGTTCTCTTGCCTCATAGCTTGAAGTCGTGACGATCCCTCTGATCTTCTTTCGATCACCAAGATCATCGACGAACACAGACTCAAAGGTCCGTCTCTTATCCGAGTAGAACACCGGTGTGACAAACGCACCGGCGTTTTCATTCATCAACTTGATATTGATGCGTTTTTTGTCAAAGATATCCAGGTTACTTCGTCCTCCAACGGCAACAGCGATACCTTTAAGAGAATCATCGAGACTTCGATGAGCAGAGACAAAGAAACTGTCGATATCGATATGCACGAACATGAGGTCACTTTTTATGGTTTCTTGATGATACTGTGAAGCAGATGATAGTGTCCTTGCAATACTACCGGCTATCGCGTATAGGATATGCTATTCTTCCAATATGAGACCGTATGACTTCATCTCTGCTCAAGAGATCCATCGCCTGGCATTCAAAGCCTATCTCAACAAAGTGAAACTGAATGCGTCCGGTCTGAGACTACTGGGTAAACAGCGCTATTTCCAAGAGGCTGCAAGATATCTCATAAACATCCACACAGCCATGCATCGCATACCACGCGATAGTGTCAAGAGCGGTCTTCGACACGTCGAGGGAAGAGTGATGGATGAGAACGAAGCAACTGAGTTTAGAGAAGGTGTCACAGAGGCAAGGTCTTTCATGGTCGATCTGCTAGAAGGACATTAGGATAGAGCTGACGCTTACTGCCTATCCTCTGTCTCTACAAGACCTGGATATATTCTCAGGGCGACTATGTGACTGCGTTCGTCTTCTCTGAAAGTGCCCGTCTTAACGCTGTTCGGATGACCTGTCTTGAGACATCATACTTTTCGGCCAATACCGCTACTGTTGATGTCTCACGTTCTTTTAGCATGACTGCTCTTTGTTCTGCTGAATATTTGCTCTTTTTTAGTGCCCTATCCCTACAGAGCCGACAACCCTTAGAGTTTCCGCTTTTAAGGTTCGTTGCTGAGACTTTCGTAATAGAATCACACTTCAAGCATCTGACATCCCACATCGCGTGTGTGTTCTTCTGATGACTAAACTCGATCACCTTCAAGTCTCCAAACACTTTTTCGGTCAGATCTACTCTTTTGCTCATTTGATATCTCTCCACTCTTAAAGAGATGATTCTATCATCATCTCTATCATATCTACAATAGTCAGTGATCAGTAACAGACACAGAAACCTGTATTTCATAAGCCTGAATACCCTTATAAGGCAGACTCCTCTTCTCTACAAC
>JADGEC010000038.1 GCA_016744575.1 Sulfurimonadaceae bacterium
ATGTTTCCACCTATGCTACAATCTGATGAGCCTGCCCCGTTCGCGAAAAAAGTGGAAACATGTTTGTGAAATGGGTGGAAACTTTGAGTGAAATATACATCCTTATCTTTGGTCGGATCTTGAAGTGGGATTCTATCATCTAGCCTCTTCAAACCCCTAAAGCACTATCTCTGATCTTCTGATTCTCAAAGATTGCACTTCGGATTTAAATTCGGGAGACTTCAATATCAAAATTTTAGGGTCAGGTCACAACCCACTACTTTCTTTACTGAATTATAGGATTCACAAATCTACATTATGGAATCGTATAGTCTTTAAAGACATGCTCTTCTGTTGTAGTCATCAAAAGAAAGTTATTTTATAAACGAGATTGAAAGTTCAATACTTTGAGATGTATTACATAGATTGACATAAACTGAGTACAGCGTAATAATTCGTACTCATATAAATATGGTATAATTTTTATATGACATTTGAGTATGATGAAAGCAAAAGTAAAGCCAATAAACTGAAGCATAAGATCGATTTCGATGAAGCTAAAGAGCTGTGGATAGACCCCTATGCTTTCGAACTTCCATCTAAGAACAGTATAGATGAAGAACGCCATCTTGTCATTGGCAAGATAGATATCAGACTCTATACAGCCATAATCACTTATAGAGAAGAGAACATCAGGATCATCTCTGTAAGACGATCAAGACAAAAGGAGATAGGACTTTATGAAAGCCTCAGAACTAGATAAGAAGTTTGATGATACTGAAGAAGATATATTGAAGCACTTTGATACCTCTTCTGTACGCAGGATCAATGAAGAACCAAAAAGAGTCAATATCGATTTCCCATCCTGGATGGTACGATCTCTTGACCGTGAAGCACGACATCTTGGTGTAAGTCGCCAAGCAGTCATCAAGATGTGGCTGGCGGAACGACTGGAGCGTTCAAACACTAAAGTCGTGACCACATAGACCTAATGAACAATTGACATCTGATCTTTAAATATGATAGGATCGATTCACATCTCAGGGACACAAATGTAGTACACAATCGTTGTCTTAGTCAAATAAGAGGCGCTATTTTAGGGGTTTGACAAAGGTGGTGACCCTCCCCTTGGGGTCACCATCCACATACACTTTTAATCCCCTATATTACATACTTTCACACATCAAGAACTCGATTAATCATATGATATTTCTACCTACGGCGAAACAGACCCTTCATCATCTTGTATCCTCAACAGTCTGACTGTGAGACATGCCCCATTCCCTGTGTTCCTGGCCTCGATGATCCCATGTAGATGTTCCGCGATGATCATCTTACTCATGTATAACCCTAGACCGGTCCCGGTCTTCTCATCTTTGGTACTGAAGTAGGGATCGAATATCTTTGGTAAGACAGCCTCATCGATACCGCTGCCGTTGTCACAGATCTCAGTATTGACATACTGCTCATCATCATAGACCCTGATCGCTATCACTGCCCCTTTAGTCTTCGCTGCCAGTAATGCGTCTTGGGCATTATTGATGATGTTTATGAACACTTGCATCAACTCTCTGGAGTAAGCAACGACTTCTTCGTTGGACTCATTGGAGCTCTCAAGTGCTATATCATGAGCCTTCAAGCTATCTTTTACAATCGCATAAGTCTCATCGATGATGTCTTCAAGCTTGATCCGTGCCAGCTCTTTATCCGGTTTGAAGAAGTTCCTGAAGTCATCGATAGTCTTAGAGAGATGCTGCGTCTGATCGAGTGTGTTTCTGGCATACCCCTCTACTGCCGTGGCATCAAAGTCATCAAGGGCGATATCGAGCAACATGTTGTTCGCATCCATCGCGATGATGGACAGAGGCTGACGCCACTGATGGGCGATCATACCGATCATCTCACCCATCGCTGCATGACGTGACTGGTCGATCAACATCTCATCTTTACGTTTTAGTTCGGTGATGTCCATGGCTGATGATATAACGGTACGTTTGCCATCTATCAGACCCAATGGTGCTGAACTAAATTGCCAAGTGATGATACTGCCATCTTTAGTGATGACATCATATTGGCCCTCATCGAATTTTTGCTTTAGTGCATATAGATCATCAATATACTCTTTGACAACTGACATCCTTTCAGCATAAGCCAGATATGTCCATTTATCTATGGTATCAATATCTTCATACTTATACCCAGTCAACAGCTCCCAGGTCTTGTTGACCATAAGGACTTTTCCATCTTCATTATGCAGCATGATAGGGTTTGGAGCTTCTTGGATCATGGTCTCTAACTCTTTTTTCTTCTGTTCCAATTGTTCAAGAGCATATTTCTTTTCTGTGATATCTTCTATAAATGCAGTTCCAAACTTTATATTCCCACTCTCATCACTGATCCCTGTAGCATGTACACTGACATCGATCTCTTTCCCATCTTTGCAAATATAGACTTTTTCTATATAGAAACCTAATATTTTTAAAGAAAACATCTTTTGGAAAAGTTCTCTATTCTTAGGACGATGATCTGGATGTGTTATATCAAAAAGGGAGAAGAGGCTAAGCTCTTTTTTGGAATAACCAAGCATCTTCTCATAAGCTGGGTTCGTTGACACAAAGTTTCCAAGCAGGTCCACCGTAGCGATCCCAATAGGAGAGCTATCTATTATCAGATTTAAGATCTCTTCTTTCTTACTTAGCATCTCTTCTGTTTGTTTAAGCTCAGAGATATCGTATTCATTACTAAAGATCAAAGAACTCTTACCACCAATATTCACACGATTTGCATTGACTGCTACAGGGAACGATGTACCATCTTTTCGAACATGTCTATTTTCTACAAAAAATGGTTTGCCCGTCATGATCTCAGCTGTTCTTTTTTTCACTAGAAGTCTTCCAGCTTCATCATCGATGTCGGAAATAGGCCGACCAATAAAATCTTCTCTACTGTAACCATGTATCTCACAAGCAGCTGCATTCGCATCCACAATAATAGGAATACCATCTGAAGTGTTAGGATCGAGGATCATAGAGTAACCTCCAGCCTGTTCAAAGACTGCACGAAATCTCTCCTCACTTTCTACTAATCTTTCCTGGTCTCTCTTTTGACTGGTGATGTCTTCTACAATAGCAATAAAATAGTCTGGGTCATCATTTACTTTTCGTGCAAGACTCCCTGTAAGATTGATCCAGACAATATCACCACTTTTTTTAAGGTACCGCTTTTCCAATGTGTAGGTCTTTATCTCATCGCTCAAAAGCTTTTCTACGTAATCAAGATCTGGTTGCATGTCATCCGGATGAGTTATATCTTGAAATGTCTTTGTCAATAGTTCCTCTTCTGTATATCCAACAATATCACAAAGTTTTTTGTTGACTTCTAACCATGAACCATTTAGGTTCACACGAGCTACACCAATGGCCGCTTGGTCAAATACACTTCTAAATCTCTTCTCACTTTCTATTAATACTATCTCTTCTTCTCTTGCTGCATCATCGATCTTCCTACCAATATGACGCGAAAGATGATTTGACACTAGACCAACAAATATTATTATTAATATAGTCATAGTCGCAGTTATTAAGGCAGGATTGACAATTGACGCTTGAATGGTAAATATAGTGACAACTCCGCTAACTACAACTGATAATGTTGAGATAGGAAATATAGATCTAAATATATAGTTACGAGTAGAGGTATCATCATATAGATTTGCAGTCAAGCTGTTTTCATCAATAAATATAATAGCAATAGAAAGAAATACAAAAGAGAGCGCTGTTGTAAGAGCCATAGGTATGGTACTGTCTGTTTCATACAAAAAAGGTGTTCCATATAGATAGGATAAACAAAATGTAAAACTGACTATTAATGATAAATATGCAAAAACATCCACTAAAAGTCTATTGGATATGTTCTGTTTTAATGAGATCTTTTGAACTATAAAAAAGATCATTGAGATCCCTGAAGTAAAAAAAAGTGCCCCGGTCGCAGGAGACATCCTAGCTATAGGAACACCGTTTAAATAGCCTTTAATAGGTACAATAGAATCCTCATAGTTCAGATCCATATCAACAAAGTGACCAATCACTTCCAATATTCCAAAGAGAGAGACAGAGAAGGATACTATTAAGATCGAGAGTAAGATCGCTTTTGAGACCTCTTTCATATACAAGAGCATCAGACTAGCTCCAAGGATAAGAAAGCTTATGCCCGTACTCGGTGCCATGGGAATATATTCATGACTTATTCTTCCAAGTAGATCCATATCTGTGACATGACTTAATAGTCCAAGAATAGCGATCGAGACTGTGATCAATGTACTTTTATATCCAATTGACTTTAGCATTATGTTTCACCGATTTCTATGTATTCTTTTAATGACCTTCAATTAAAACAGACATCTTCATTGTTGTTATAAACTTTAATTATATCACTAAGCTGCTCGTTAATAGTCTCTTGCTCATATATCGTTGTCCAATAACGATTTAAAAGATGTATTAAGAGGTAAGGTCTGAGCCTATGATCAAACTGTATCTTTCGATCATTGCTCTTCATACTGCCGCATGATCTCTACGGTCTTGGCTACACTCTGACCGAGAGCGTCAAGGTCATAACCACCTTCAAGGAAAAAAAGTTTAGGTACCAGGGAACTCTCCATGATAGCAGATACGATGTCACCAATGCCCTCCGTAGTGACATTGAGCTGTGCCAGCGGATCAGCCTGATGCAGATCATAACCTGCAGAGACCAGGATAATATCCGGTTGGAACGCTCTGACTGTCTCCGGTAAGGCCTCTTCATAGATAGGAAGAAGCATCTCATCCCCACTTCCTGGAGCTAGCGGGAAATTACGTGTGTACCCTTCGCCATCTCTACTACCGGTCTCATGCGCACTGCCACTTCCAGGATAGGCTGGGTATTGATGGGTACTAAAATAGAAGACCGTCTCATCATCATAGAAGATATCCTGCGTACCGTTACCATGATGCACATCAAAATCGATGATCAGCACTTTCTCGAACCCTTTCGTCTGTGCATAGCGTGCTGCGATGGCAACAGTATTAAAGAGACAAAAGCCCATTGCCTGATTTTTTGTAGCATGGTGTCCGGGTGGGCGTATAGCGGCAAAGGCAGTAGAAGCCTGTTCACTCATGATGGTATCAACCGCAGTGATCCCTGCACCGGCAGCTTTAAGTGCTGCATCATAAGAGTGCTCCGACGCTTGAGTGTCGGCATCGATCTCCCGCTGATTCATGCTGGCATGTTCGACTCTTACGATGTGTTCAGGGCTATGTACACTGCATAGTTGTTCATAGGAGGCTGACTGCGGTGTGAGCCACAGAAGTCCATCCCTGAGGGGCTCAAGATACCTGATGATAGAACGCAGGCGATCGGCACTCTCAGGATGATAGGCACCTGTGTCATGCTCTAAGAATATGTCATCATAAATAAAAGCTACCGCCATACAGAACTCCTTATCATAAGAACAGATGATAACATATGCAGTCAAAAAGTGACTCACGGTGTCATATCACATCTTAGATCTCTGACTCCTGCGGAAAAAACGCCATAAAAATATTATCTTTTGTATATTTTAGTTATTTACAGTTAAGTATTGTGTGTTATAATTTCGCTTATAAGGAGTATATCAATGAGATCTATCAAACGCTTTTATAAAAAATGGGTAGCCCCCACACTAGGTATCAAGACACAAGAGCAACGTATGGAAGTATTACGCTCACACTATGAAGAGAAACAGCAAAAAGACAAATTAGCCTGGCAGAACAGCAAATAGTAGTCATTCGCTTAAACGCGGTGACCCTTCACACCTTTACTGTACCCGCACACATCACTTCCTCTCTTTTACATAGATGATACACGCTTAGAACGATAAGCATATCCAGCTCTTTTTACCCGCATGCGCATCGTCTCATAAGGGACCTCCACATCATGTAATCTCTTGATAAACTTCTGCATCTTCACAACAGACCACTGCTCACTCATGACATCAAGTCTCTCAAAGAGTTCCAGAAATATCGCCGCATCATATTTTGGGTTTCCCTCACGTCTTCCAGTCGTCTTTATCTCCTTTAGTGCCTGCATGCCACCACTATTATAACTGTGTACCCAAAAGTAATAAGTCTTTGGAGAGATAGGCAGCTCTCTTTGGATGACCTTTGATGGTACTCCCTGCATAGCCAAAATAATGACCTCCAGACGAGCCTGGTATCGCCGGTCAACACTCTGACTTGCTTCCTCTCTTAATGCTTCGATCGTATTATGTTCTATTATTTTCAGTCTCATATCAGCCTACAAGCAATTATCAAACCAATTATCCCTTTTAAGTGGGCAATCTTATGACATTTAAGCTCCTGTGAGTTATCATTTCGTGAAAATCAAAATAGAACACTGACAGGAGCCTGGATGAAAGCGGTTTGGATGATGCTCGCATCACTGCTATTTGTATCTTTCGCCTACGGTGCCGCCGGAGAAGATCTGGCGGTTAAACTTGGGATAGACCCGGCTGCTAAAGCCATGAAACAGTGGGAACGTGTCTTCACCAAGCAGCGCTATATGGTAAGACTCGGGATCGACAAGCTTACAGATGAGGAGAAGGAGATACTAAAAGAGTATCTCTTTGACCACGCAGCTGATTCAGACCGTCCGACTGCAGCCGGTCTATAAGGAGAAATTGATGAACAGATACATGACACTAAGCCTTATAGCGGCTGTAGGACTATCCACACCACTGCTTGCAGATGCCACACAAGACATCAACAGACTTGAGGATCGTATTTTCGAACTCGAAAAGAAGCTTGATCAGCAAAAAGTAGAGAAAGTATCCGATAAAGAGGCGCAAGAGTCCTTTAATTACGAACTCGAAGACCGTATCGACGAGGTAGAGACTGCAACATTGGTAAACAAAGTCAACTTCGGTCTGGAACTTCGAACACGACTTGACAACTTCAGTACAGAGGCAGCCTCTGGCAAAGATTACGACCGTTCAAGCGTCTGGTCAAACCGCTTCCGACTGAACATGGATTCACAGATCACAAGATATATGAAGTTCAGTGGACGACTCAGTATGTACAAGAACTGGGCTGACCTGGGTGATTATCCTCTCTCCGGACTTGACTTTGCGCAGGGCCGCCGCCCGGGAGACAGCAGTATCTACGTAGAACGCGCCTATATAGACTGGAAGGTCTATGACGGTCTTGTACCGACGACCTTGACCATCGGCCGACAGCCAAGTACGGACGGCCCGTCGTACCAGTTCAAAGAGGACACCTCTCGTAAAGCGACCTACTCCGCTATCGCCTTTGACGGTGCTACAGACGGTATCTTTGCCACCTTCGACCTCCAAAAGGTCAGCGGCATAGATGACATGGTAGTGCGTCTGGCTTACGGAAAAGGCTTTCAAGCCAACACAGGGACCAACTATGTCGGAGACTCAGATGCGGTCGATGACACTGACCTTTACGGGATCTTCTTTGACAGCGGCCTCGGCATCGACGGTTCACTGCTGCAGATAGGTGCAGTAAGAGGAGCGAACCTGGTAGCCAATACGACCACTTCCGAGACAGCGAACAATGCCAACCTGGGCGATGTCGACCTTGTCACTGTGATGGCAGAGTTCACGGATCTCTATGATTCCGGATTCGACGTCTTCGGTCATATTGCGATGTCAAGAAGCAACCCAAGCGGAGAGACTGGTACAGATATCAACGGCAATGAAGTAGGACTTTTAAGTGATACGGGTGATACCGATAGAAAAACAGGTTATGCTTACTGGTTCGGCGGACGATATACCCTGCCGTTAGCAGTGATGAAGGACCCCAAAGTCGGTCTGGAGTATAACCATGGGACAAAGTACTGGTACAGCTTTACTCAGGGCTCCAATGACATCACCAATAAGCTCGCCACGAGAGGCGACTCGATAGAACTCTACTATATCCAGCCTATCAACCGTTATGCCCATCTACGTCTGGGTGCACAGTTCATAGACTATGATCATACCGGTTCAGGTTACTATACCGGCAAACCTTATCCTATCGGTGATGCGGAGGCAGGTGAAGCACTCTCAAAGCTTCAGAACTACTATCTACTCTTCAACGTAAGCTACTGATAAGCCAAAAAAGCCTTCAAGTGACTCCTCTCATGGAGGCTGTCACTCCTTTACCCACTTCGATCTTTTTCTCTACTAGCATCAATAGGCAGTCTGATGGTCATACAGGCTCCATCATCCACGTTAGCCACTTTGATCGTACCATTTAGATGTTTCTCTATGATGGTCTTACTCATATATAGGCCCAGGCCTGTACCATTCTTCGAATCTTTAGTGGAGAAATAGGGGTCAAACACCTTCTCTAGGATCTCTTCATCGATGCCACCGCCATTATCACAGATCGTAGTCACTGTGTGATCTTGCTCTTTACGTATAAGGACCCTTACATGACGTGCTTTGACTCTATTTATGACAAGTGCCTCTTTAGCATTCTCGAGTAGATTGACATAGACCTGTAACAGTTCACGCGAGTAGGTATTTGCCATACATCCATCCATCGACTCAAAAGAGAAAGAGACTCCACTGTTCTCAAGGCTCTTACCAATGATCTTCTCAGCCTCAGACATAACATCCTCGATCCGGACCACTTCTCGCTTCTTCCCCGGACGAAAGAAGTCACTGAAGTCATTGATCGTCTTGGCAAGATAGTCCGTCTGTCTCAGAATGCTTCTTGCAGCTCTGGTGATATCATCGACTTTGAGCTCCTCAAGCTCAATATCTGCCAACATATTGTTCGCTCCCATAGCGATGACCGTAAGCGGCTGCCGCCACTGATGGGCGATCATACTTATCATCTCACCCATCGCAGCGTGACGGGACTGAGCGATCATGATCTCATCTTTCTCATGAAGCTCTTTTTGCATCTGCTCACGTTCACTTGTATCAACGGCGATCGCCAGATAAGCTTCTGTTCCCTCAAAGAGGATGGATTGTACATAGACATCTACCGGATAGGTCGATCTATCTTTTCGCTGATGTATGGCAGAGTAGACGATCTCTCTGAAAGTATCTTTTTCCAAAGGTCTCAGTAGTTCCGTCAACCTCTCTTCACTCATCTTAGGATCGAGATCAAGAGGTGTCAGCATCAGCAGCTCTTCAAGGCCATAATCGATGTTTCCTCTTGCCCCCAGATTGACAAAGCGAAACTTTAGACTTTCACGATCAAAGATATAGATCTCATTAAGTGACTGTTCGATGATATGACCAAGCTCATGTGTCAGCTCTTCTTGTTTTTCCAATGCCTGCTCAAGATAGACCTTCTCTGTGATCTCTTGCTTGATAGCGATGTAGTTCAAGATCGAGCCCTCATCATCTACGACTGGTGCGATGATAGCAGACTCCCAAAACTCCTCACCACCTTTTTTGATATTTCGAAACATGCCCGACCAGACATCACTATTAGAGATGGTATCCCAAAGCTTTATATATTCACTTTCCGGATGCAGATCACTCTTTAAGACCCGTGGGTTCTCTCCGACCAACTCGTCGAGACTGTAACCTGTTAATCTCTGAGCCCAGGGATTGACATATTCGATGACCCCATCTTTATCTGTGATGATGATAGAGACAGGACTCTTCTCGATCACCTGCTGGAGTTTTGCGATCTCATGGCGGTCTCTATACTGCTCGGTGATATCTATATAGATCATGCCTACATAGACCTCACCATCGTACTGAGGTATAGCAAAGGCAAGGACTCGGGCAATATAAGGTCGGCCACCTGCCTCTATTGTGATGACCTGCTCCGCTTTTCCTTCGAGTTTGGCTCTATCACTGAGCGCATAGACCTCTTTAGCAGCCGCTTCATCCATGTTATCAAAAGCAGTGTTCCCGACCGATGTCCTCTTTAAATACTCTACAGCTTTTGGATTTGTATAGACCACCTTATAGGACTCATCTTTGATAGCGACGATGTAAGGCAGATGTCGCATAAAGAGGTCGAACTGGTCCTTGGACGCTCGAAGTTCATCCTCAAGGTGTTTACGTTCCGTGATATCCTGCGCAGTCCCATAAAACCGGACTGGTCTTTCATTGGCATCAAACTCCACTGCACTGGTCACCTCGACCCAGCGTGATTCACCATCAGGGCGAAGCATGTGAGAACCTAATGTCAAGAGACTATCACCAGGTCTTGAACGACGCAGATACTCTAGATACTTTTCATGCTGTCTTACTGTATCAGGATGGATCCACTGTTTGAGTACTGACCAGCTCATATCGGTCCGACGTGTCCGTCCGGCAATACGATAAAGTTCATCAGACCAATATAGACTAGCCGTTGTCAGCTCGATCGACCAATCCCCAATATGTGCCATCTTTTGCGCCTGTGCAAGCCTTGTCTGGCTTTCAAGGACATTTTTATGATCAAGGCATGCCTGGATGGCATTGACCAGTCGTAGGTTGATCTTTAACATAGAGTTTACGATAAGATCATCAAGGAGATCGCCTGACTTAGTCAGGATAAGCGTGCCAAAGTTCTTCAGCCCAAAAAGATAATAGTATTTATCACCACTCTTTTTGATGATAGTCTGACCCTCACTGGCATGTTCATGTCGCCTAAGCCCTTGCACTACTTCTGCATAAGCAGCATCACGTATCAAGACTTTTGGTCTGGCATAAAGCAGTACGCGCTCTTGATAGATAGCAGCCGATGAGCAGTTCAATCTACTCAATATCATCGTAACCGCTTCTCTAAGCATCTTCTTAAGCTCAAGACTGTTTCCGATCGACATGGAGATCTCATAAAGTGCAAGAAGCTGCTGGTCCTTAAGCATGACCTATTCGTCCTACCACTGCTGTCTTATTGAAAAACTGAAGATAGGCTCTACCATCATTGGCGATCTCACCAAATGTCAATGCCCCGACAAGGACAGGACCCTCTCTATACACCGCCATGATCTCTTCTTCAAACTTCTCATCTAAAAATAGTACCCGTGAGATACAGTCAATGAACAGCGTAAACTCTTCTTCAAAATGCATCCCTTTCTGAGCACTCAGGGCTGCATCTCTTGCTGCCTGGATAAGATCATCGCTATTGCCTTGTAAGATGTCGACATAATCTCCTTCTTCGACACTTCCTACACAGACCATCTCATCACCATTCAAGAGGATAGGATCACGTACGATCCGCGCATCAGAGACCGTGTTGATACCAAAAGGAAAGGATTTGGCAATACTGAAGAAATTGTCTTTATCGATGGGCTCCAATGAGTATTGATCCACGACCTTTTTATAGACCGAGAAGGCTGGTCTGAAATCGAGTTCTTTGATCACAGTACCCTCAGCACGGGTGACCTGAAAAGGTCCACGGATACTCTTCCAACCATGATCGACGCCGATAGAGCTTGGACGTGTGGAGTAGGCATAGATAAAGGCATCCTCAAGCAGACCTTCATTAGTAAAGAGCGAAGGACGCTGCTCAAAACTAAGCGAGCCAGAACCTCCACCGATGTAATTGAGTTCCAGACCGTAGTTATCAAAAAGGACATCAACGCACGCACCGATATTTTTAGTCAATCCATCGACAAAGACCAACATACTTTTGATAGAGGCATCAAAACGACCGCTATGCGCTTGCATCTCCGTATCGAGTCTATCCTGATCTTTTTGACTGATATCAGTCATGATATTGACCTGTAGCTTCTCATCAAGACCGATAAGCAGAGTCCCCTTATCATACTTGTCTGCATTATAGATAATAGAGGGAAAGACAGCACCGATGATAGTGGAATCACATGCTTGAAGCGCTGGGTCCAGTAAGGCTTTTTCAAAGCCATTGGCATCACAGGCAAGGATAAGGATCGAGGTATTTTCAGTACTTAGCTGACTAAGTCGTGTTATAAAAGCTTCAACAGAACCTGTTCGTTCAAAGATGATCTCAGCCATGATCTCCCTTTTGAAAAGAACATATGATAACATAGATATGCTCTTACGCTCTCCTCAAGGTTCATCGATATGATCAGGGTAGACTTATGACCTGATTGCGTCCTTCGTCTTTGGCCTGAGCAAGAGCTTTGTCAGCCCGTTCAAAGAGGTCAGTGGGTGTATCATTTTTTCTATAGGTCGTCACTCCAAAACTAGCTGTGATATGATGATTTATCGGGAACCTTCTGTTGTCGATCAACCTGCGAAGTTTTACCGCCAAGACAGTCGCTGCTTCAAGTCCGGTATTACTACTGATCACCACAAATTCCTCCCCTCCCATTCGGGCAACAATATCAGTAGTCCGAGCATTACTCTTAAGTATCCAGGCAAAGTCTACCAGGATGGTATCTCCTGCAATATGGCCATGCATGTCATTCACACTCTTAAAGAGATCGATATCCAAAGAGATGACAGAAAGCGCATGTTCATAACGTTTTGCCCGTGCTATCTCATCGATGATCACCTCATCGACTTTATAGCGGTTATAGAGTCCAGTAAGCGGATCGATAAGTGACTTCTCATGATAGAGCTTGACCTCTTTCGCCTGCATCTGACTCTCTATCTCATCCGCGATCGACACCTTGGTACGCGAGTGTAGTTCATCGACCATCTTGACAAAGTTCTGGTTAAGCTCATCTATCTCTTCGATATCACTCTGCATCAACTCGTTATCCATCCGGGTAGTGCCTATCGTGGCCGTCTTCTCAGAAAGCCTCTTGATCGGTGTAGCTATCTGAACGGCTATCTTCCGGGAACTGATACTCAGGTAATAAAAAAAGACAAAATAGAAAAAAAGGATGAAAGCGACTGCAGAATAACCAACAGTCTTGGCACGATCTTTTAATTTATAGATGGTCTTAAAGACCTTTTTCTTCTCGACAAAGGCCATCACCTTCCAATCACTCCCCCTGACGGACTGCTGCATCATCAGGTAAGGCTCACCATCAGAGATCAACTCGACGATTTCCAGATCACGTTTCCATGAGGCATTGGATTCATGGACAAAAGCATGCTCTTCTTCTAAGAGGTCATCTTCTTGTACACTCTGCGATATCGACTTAGTAGCCTCCGTATAGACATAATCTTTAAGTCCTTCAAGCTTTGGTGATCCTTCGATGGCCTCGGACATCGCTATGACCACCCCACGTTCATCCAGGATAAAAAGCATAGCATCCCAGTGGTGTTTTCTATTTAGAAGGTCATCTACCACACTCGCTATGGGCACATCCAGTCCTGTGACACCTTCAAGAAAGTCCTCTTCATAGACTGGGACCAGACATGAGACCATCCAGGCATCAGTGATCGGGTCCAGATATGCCCCGGTCCAGACAGGGTTTCTCTCAGGATTATGGACCTGATCTGCCAAAGAGTATAGATCATGCTCTTGCATAGGAAGATCGTTCTTATATCGTTCATAGACCTTATCTATAAAGGGATAGTGCCGATTCATGCCATCTCTGCTGTTGAAGTAGGCAGCGACAATATGAGGATGATGCTCGACTGTACTTGTGAATGTGCTATCCATCGCTTCTGAGGCGATCGCTCTTTTACGCTGAAGTCTTGTTATCTTTGCTGTCGATGAATAATAGAGACTTGATCCCACCGAGTCGCTCTTATAGAAGACCCCGTTCTCTGCTACTGAAAATGTCGGTCTTTCGGCGGGAAGTCCAAATGCATCTGGATTGGAGAAGAGAAGCTCATGTTCGTCCTGAAGTATCTTTGCGACACTCATGACTGAATCAAGACGCTCTCTGATCTGTTCAGATTCATCGATCAGGACCTCTTGACTATAGTGCTCTATCTCCTGTTTAAGCGTACTCATATTTTTTTTAGAGGCATACTGATTAAATGCAAAATAGAGTATCAGCAACGCTATCCCAATAACAGCGACCGGGATCAGTGCCGTACGCATAAAATAGTTTGAGATCAGAGCCTGTAGGTCTTGATGAGTTTTCATGTTCGCTCGCAGACCCTCGCATTCAAAAGATTTTTTCGATACTGGTGCACTCTCAAAAGAATAATATGTAGAATATAACTGTTTTTATCTGTGATACTTTTCTAACACTTAGAATAGCCAAAAAGTCTCAAGACAGACATTAATATCGCCATTAGATCAGAGATCATGGCTATTAAACAGTATCAGTAGAAGTTAAAAGCACCTTTTCAGCACTCCATGAGTTCAACTGAACTATACTTCTTTTTTTCATACTATGACACATCAAGGATCTCACTTGTTCAAGACCATACTCATCACATCTCTACTTTTCAGCTACCTTACCCTACAAGCAGAGTCTGAAAGCTTCCTCGACCAGATCACTCCAACGGAGTTCTCCGATATGCTGAGCGAAGAGCAAAACAGCACTGAGAAAAAGAAGGCTGCCGTTCTTGCCCATGCCCAAAAAAGTAAGCAGCTTCAGGAGATGTTCATCGTCATCACTGAACAAAAGATGATGATCAAAAGACTCTATCAAGAGATAAAACAGAGTAAGAACCCTCAAGAGACGAGCAAACTCAAAGAGACGTTACTGGAAAATCAAAACAGACTCTTTAAACTTGAGACCTCTTTTGATGAGATTGCTATGGGTGGTGCAGATATCTCTTCACCAGATGCGAAAAAGGATGAGCAGAAACAGGATATGCAGGAGAAACTGCTTGAGATCTTCGAACCGATGCTTGTCTCACTTAAACGTGCTACAGAACACCCCAGAAAGATAGAGGCTGTCAGAGCAGAGATAGAGAAGTACGAGGCTAAGCAGATAGAACTCTCCAATGCCCTAGAGAGTCTCGAAAACACCAAGGGGATGAAGTTCTCGTCAGATCTTCAAAAGACTATCAATACGATGCACAAGCGTATCGATCAACAGAAGGTACTCTACTCCCATCATCTTAAAGCACTAAAGACTAAACTCTCTGAGTATGAGTCGCACGAAGCGTCCATGATGGACAATATGTCAGATAACACCGTAGCCTTTTTCAAAGGTCGTGGATTGAACATCATTATGGCGATATCCGGTTTTGTCATCACCATGATGTTCTTACTGCTTATCCGCCGTAAAGTCCAGGCACGTTTTGAACATGTCACAAACCTGAGACAGATCTACCTACTTAGAATACTCCTGCTCTTACTTGGCCTGTTCTCCGCTATCATGGCCACGCTCGTCGCACTCTTCATCTTCTATATTCGGGCTGACTGGCTGATGCTGACCATCTTCTTACTCCTACTGCTGGGGATAGGCTGGTCACTCAAGACCTATCTTCCTTCCTTTATGGATGAGCTCAAGATGATGCTGAACATGGGTCTCGTACGTGAAGAAGAGCGTGTCACCTATATGGGCATACCTTGGAAAGTAGAGACGATCAGTATGTCTGCTACCTTGCGTAACCCCCTGCTGAGTTCAGGTGAGATCCGTATCTCACTTGAGCGGCTAAGAGCCTTGACAGCTCGTGAGGTCATCGAAGATGAGGCGTGGTTCCCTACGAGTGAAGGGGACTATGTCCTTATCGATGATGATCAATATGGTCGTATCCTTTTTCAGTCACCAGAGGTAGTCAATATCAGTAGTAATGCAACGGCGATCAAGAGCTACTCTACGGTAGATTATCTTGCATCTAACCCAATAAACCTCAGTAGAGAGGGCTTTGCGATATTTGAGACGATCGCGATCGACCATAGCCACAGAGAGCAGATCACGACGACGATCCCACATACATTGGAGAAGTCCCTTACTAGTCTGCTTCAAAAAGAGGCCTTTTATCCACACTTGAAAGAGATCATCGTCGAATACAGCAAAGCGACTCGCCACTCACTTGAGCTGACGATCATAGCTATGTTCGAAGGAGAAGCCGCTGAGAACTACCATAGGATCAAACGTACTCTCCATAGAGACTCACTCAATATATGTAATGAGAACGGCTGGCTCATACCTTACAGCAAGATCCAGATCGATCTCGATAAGAGCAGTGATCTGCACTGACCATTCTTGGTCAGTCGTTCGATGATGCCTATTAACACACGATACATCTGTTGTTCTCATATAGCCTCTTCACATTAAGCTATACTTCTAAAACTCAGATCTCCAAGGTATTGTGATGACCTTTTTTCGGAACCTGTTACTCGTCCTTGCACTCCTGGTATCTATCTTACTCACGCTTCTACTTATCCCGACAACACATGCATCTATCTTATCTAAGGTGACCTCATATCTCATCGAAGAGAGCGCAGAGTTTGATGCACCAAAGATGACATGGGACACTTATACTATAGAAGGTCGATTGAGACAAAACGATCATGTCGCCATCCGAGTCGATTATCATAGACTAAAAGATGCTAATGTATCAATAGACTTCAAAGGTGATCTTGAACTCTTTTCCAAAGTAGCCGAAACACCCTTACCTCATATTGCTATCGAACTAGATGCCACCTTGGCAAAAAAGCTCACTGCCCATGCTGACCTTTTAGATGGTTCACTCGATCTCTCGATGGACCTCGATGACCTCTCTTATCATGCAGTAGCAAAAGAGTTGAGTCTAAAATCATATCAAGACCAACAGCAGATGCCAATATACCTTGATGGTAAACTGGCTTTAGAGTCACAGGGTCTGCTCTCAGAAGTCATAGATCTTGACCTTAGTCTACACAGCAGCGATATGCATCTGCTTGAACCAGCACTGATCTTGATGACACTCAAACAAGAAAGAGCTGCACCTGTGACTTTAGAGAGTACCCTAAGTCTCAAAGGGACAAAGCTTCATTCCGTAGTGGATATCAACTCTAGCCTAGCGCAGATCACACTTAATGGACTTGACTATGATCTCGAAAAAGGCGATCTCAAGCTCCTTCTTGATGTCAAAAACCGTATCAAAGCCTATGAAGCACTTCAACATCTACAAGCAAAGGTCAAAGGACGTCATAACGAAGAGAACCTTACTGCCGATGTAGAGCTTGATGCTGATGGATATATCGTACAGCTAAATGACATGTTCTATAAAGAGCAGGATCTGACTACCGACTTCACACTATATTCGGAGAATCAGGAACTAGTAGACATCTTGCCTAAGCATCCAATAAGCGGGAATCTTTTTTATAGTCCCGATGGAGCAGAAGCCAACATCACCTCCACCTTGTTAGATGACACCATAGCCGTTGATTACAATAACAGCTACCTTGTCGTAAATGCAGATACCCTCTCACTCTCCGGACTGCTGCAGCATCTCCGACAAGAGCCCATCGCTTCCGCGACCATCGCCCTGGAGAGCGATGTCGATCTCTCAGGGCCTTTAAGATGGCAGGCTTCACTTGATACGACTGATCTCTTACTGGCGAAAGAGCTCACCGATTTGCTTGGGCATGATGATGCTATAGCGTTGCATGTCAAGGCATCAAATCCTGATGATGACCATATCGTGATAAGACCAAGAGTACTCAGTTCGATGATGCGACTGGAACAGAGTGAGATCATATTTGACCAGAACCGCTCGACTATAGAGGTGAGCGGAGAGTTTAAAGACCTGAACATCTCTTACTATCACGCCCCTTCACTATCGCTTCATAGTGATCTGGACCTAACTGATCCCTTAAAAGTCAAGACAACGGTAAGGTCTCCTTATGAGACGCTGGACATGGCACTCTCCAAAAAAGTAACGGCGATTGATGGTGAGCTGCGTTTTGCCCTTCATACACTCGACCGTATGAGTCCATTGAGAGCATTCAAAAGCCTCAATGGAGTAGTTGACTTCCACAGTCATAAGGAGAAATATCAGTTCAAAGCACAGCTAAAAGATATCAACAGTACGATGTATGTCTCGACCTTTGTAGATATGTCAGGGAAGTTCGACACCGCAGAGAAGCTTGAAGGTACCTTTGAACTCAAGACTCCTTATGTAGAAATAGAGACAGATCTGACTAGTGATGGAAATGTCACTGATGCACGCTTTGATTTTGATATCTCCCGACTCGACCGTTTCGCACCACTAGACCCGGACTATCGGCTCAATGGTTCCGGTCATCTATACACTGCCCCGCAAAAGATGAGAGTCGATGTCGATTCCAATCAGTTTGGTCCCATCGCTATTAGACAAGAAGGTGATAAAGTCCGTATCGATGCTGAGAAGCTCCCACTGAAAGAGTTTTTTGACCTTACAGAGCAAAAAGCAGTGATAGACGGTATGCTGGCACTGCATGCCCAGATGACAGCCTCTCAGGTCAAGGTACATATCGACTCACCTCTCATCCAGCCAACAGAGCAGAACGCATCCATCCGGGCTACCTCTTTCAGTGCGAGATTAGATCTCGATGGGAACATGACCAGATATGACGGTACGATGGATATAACGACTGATCATGAGCACTTGATGATGAGTGAGCTCGAACTCTTCCCAGGACCTCCTTCACTAAAAAGCGACTTCTACTTGAGCAGTGATGATCTGAGAAAAGGCACACTAATACTGCCCGATATTCTCATAGGTAAAACACGTTTTGATGGTAATGTGACCTATGATGAGAATGTGACGATGTATCTGGAGAACAAGGCCTTGAACTTTAGTGAGGAGCTGCATCAGAAGCTTGATGAGAACGCCAGTGGTCCCTTTAGTATGGAACTATATAGTGACCTCACATACACTGGGACACACACAGATATAGAGCTACTAGCCGAAAGCCCCTACTTTAAGCTTGATCCATTTGTGACCCATGTCGACCTCAATGATTCGATCTTGAGTACGAGACTGCATCTCGATACAGAGCTCTGGCAAAAAGATAGTGATATCGATCTTAACATGCATTATGCCGACCCTCTTAGTATTGATGCTAAAGTGAAAACAGCCTATGAGACACTCTCTCTAAAAGACATCTTCATCAACACCAATACACAGGCGATGCATGGCGGCTATGGACTCTTATTGAAACAGACACCAGAAGATGCTTTTTTCAAACATGGTGAAGCCTGGTTCTTTGGAAGGCTTACAGATGATCCGGTGCAACAGGCAACGATCAGAAGTGACTCTTTCGGTGGGCCTCTTAAGGTCATTGCGACACAACAGAAGATCACGGTAGATGCTCAAGGACTCCTACTGAAAAAAGTCATGAAGTTTCTGGCCATAGACTCAGCACTAAAGTCCGGTTATCTTGATCTCGATGCCGAGTTGCTCAGTGAGGACTTCCTGGAACTCAACACCAGCACTATGAAAGCTGAGATATCATTAGATGCCACCGACTTGCTACTCGAGGGTATTGATGTAGACAAGGATATAGATCTCTTAAAGAACTATCAAGACATCTCCCTTTTTGAAGGAAATTTCCCAGGCAAGGGCATCATGACCTCCATCGTCAAAGCACCGGTGAAGATCATCGGTAAGAAAAAGATCAAAAAAAGCCGCATAGCACAGGTCCACGCTGACAGTTACGTTGAAGATGGACGTTTCTACTGTTATGACTGCGCCATCAAGACTAAGAAAAACCGAATAGCCCTCAAAGGCGGTATCGATCTTAATACGACCGATCTGCACTACTTCGAGATCGGGCTCTTACGAAATAATGGCTGTGCGTTCTTTACACAAGACATCAAAGGTAGTGTCAATGAGCCTGATGTAGAACTCTCAAAGACCTCTCTCGCTCTGATAACAGGGACTATAAAGTCAGTGGGTACGCTTGTCGGAGATGGTGTAGACCTCGGTACTTCTATCATAAGTGAAGCAGGGACACTGACAGGAGATATCCTTGATACGACAACAGGTTTTATCCCAATCGTAAAAAGAGGTACAGGTGCTGTCTCCAAAGGCATAAAGGGAGTCACTAATGCACCTGACAAGGCGAACAAGAAGTTAACACATAAGTGTGTGCCATTTTATCGTGGAGTCGTACGTCATCCGGAGTAGACTGTTCTATGAGATGTACTGCTTAGCGTATCAAAGTGTCAGACGATAACCAATCGTACTGACCGTCTCCAGCTCAATATCAGGAAATTTTCCCCGTAAGCGATAGAAAAGCTGTGGTCTTGTTCCGGATGTGACGTGCCTGGCCGGCCAGAGGTGATCCTCGATGTGAGAAAAAGAGAGCACTTTCCCAGGTGCATTGACGAGCAGTAAGAAGAATTGATGCTCTTTAGCTGTCAAGGCGATACGCTCACCATCTCTCTCAATTCTCCTCTCATCATGATGGTAATGATAGCCTCTGCCAAGATCAGATACAGCATGATGCTCTCTGACATATTGATAACGAGCTATCTTGAGTTGTGCGCAAGATGGACCATCACCTGATAATTAGCCTCGATAGTGCGTCTCTCATTTAGCACGATGATGACTTCATCTTCCAAGAGTAAGGTATTTTTCACAATAAGCCATTATCAATATATTTTACTAGCGCTTTATGTGCATACTTAATAATTTTTCAACTATCTATAGCTCCAAATATTATCACATACCACGCAATCTACAGATAAATAGAGTATCCTATGAGAAAAATACTTTGTTGACTTAATGGCACCTCTAATAACCCTTAATGTTCCCGTCCGTAAAGGTATACCGTGATCAGATCATTATTCACACTCATCTTGCTACTACACATATCTCTCGTTGCAGAGCCACTCATCATCGACTCAGACCTGCCATCACAAAGTATACTTAAAGGGTCTGCTCTGTTTATCGATGCCAATGGAAATAGAAGTGTTGAAGAGGTACTGGACAACGCCTCTCTTTTCAGTACTTTTGAGTACGACAAGATAGAACTTGGTTTTACCACTAAACAGGTCTGGATACGTTTCTCTATTAGAAATAGCAGTGAGCAGTTATTACCACTGATCTTAGAACTTGATAATCCTATGCTCGACCATATCCACCTCTATAGAGTCGAAGAGTCTAAAGTCATCTCTAAAGTCAGTCAAGGACTATTACAGCCTTATGATTTCCAAGGTCCTCTTAACTTCAATTTTGAACTCTCCATCGAACCAGAGAGGACACAAGAGTATCTATTACAAGTCCATACCACTGGATGTGCCCTCTATTTCCAAGCTGCAGTGATGACAAAGCAGGAGCTTTTTCATAAAGAGCTTCATCGACAGATAATGATCACCCTCTTTATTGGACTGATCCTTGGACTGATCGTCTATAACTTCTTTATCTACTTCTTTACAAAAGACAGTGCCTATCTCTACTACGTCGGGTATCAATCCTTTATAATCTTGAACTACTTCACCACGACCACGATCACCAAACATATCTTTGAGCCATCAATGATGGCAGTCGATGCCTTCTTGGGTCTCTATTACCTTATGGGTCTCGTGATCTTTATGCTTCTCTTTACCCGTTCATTTTTGAAGCTACATCAGTTCAGGTGGATAGATACCGGCATCAAGATCCTCTTGATGCTGGCCATGACATTGATAGTGATCACGTTTTCCTGCTGTTATCTAATTGATGTGAGTATTTATATAGCACTGCTTAGCAGCCTCTATCTAATCAGTATCAGTCTCTATCTGATGAAAAAAAGCTATCCTCATGCTACCTACTTTGTCATAGGATGGGGTGTCTCACTGGCATCTATGATCACCGTATTACTCTATCAAATAGGGCTGGCATCTTACATGGATGAGTTACCATACCTGTTTGAGGTCGGTATCTCATTCGAGGCCATTCTCTTCTCTGTCGTCTTAGCACAACGTATCAACCATACCAAAGCACTTTCAAAGGCCCTGGATATCCATAAGGTACTCGTCAGAGAACTCCATCACCGTGTCAAAAACAATATGCAGCTGATCATCTCACTCTACCGTCTGAAGTTCTCCTTCGTAAAAGACAATGCCATCAGTACTAGACTCCTGGAAAATGAGAACAATATCATCGCGATGAGTGCTATCCATGAGGTACTCTATTCACAAGAGAGCCTGGAGGAGCTCGATACACAGGTCTATTTTCAGCAGTTGATCGATCTGCTATACGATACATTGAGCCAAAAGAATATCTCTATCAGCTTTGATAGTCATGTCAGTCTTCCTCCCCAACAGGCCATCTACTGTGGGATCATCCTCAATGAGCTGGTGACCAATGCCATCAAGTATGCTTTTGATGAGGGAGAAAAGGGTAAGATCATGATCTCCCTATATGAGAAAAAGAACAAAGTCACCTTTTGTATTAAAGACAATGGAAAAGGTTATGATGAAAACATACCTACCGAATCTTTCGGTCTGGTACTCGTAAAAGCACTCGCAGAAGGAGAACTTCACGCCAGTATGGTAGTCAATAATAAAGAGGGAAGTAGCCACTGCTTTATATGGGATAAGTAACGCTTAGTGACTTCTACTCTTTGTCTTTGATATCATCTGCACCAAAGCTGTTCAAGTCTCCTGAGTTCTTATAGGCGAGGATGAACCATGCCAAGACACTGATAATACTAATAATAGCGACTGTCTCCATCTACTTATCCTTTACTGTTTTAGTCTACTCTTTATCAGAGATGACACGGATGATCCCAGACAAACCGATGATCGCTTCTCATACATCTCTTGGGTATTTAGTTCTAAAGTCTGTTCGATCGAGCACACGTGATGTATATCAGACTCAACATACACTGCTTTCTGAGATATTGACGATAAACGCGGTAGTATCTGAATCTTTTTGGTACAAGATGCAGGCTGTAAAAAGCGATGGTGGAAAGGATGGCGATGAGACTAAACAGTCAGATCACATGCTGATGAAGTATCTCGGCTTAAAAGGTGTATTGCAGTGTCATCTCCACGTTTTGGCCACGCTGTACATCAGAGACGTTCTCAAGCATAGTCACTTCTGCACCAACTGCCACATTATCAAGAAGATGATACTTCGCACCCACCTCAGCTGCGACATAGACAGCCAGTTCCGGATTGGTCGTCGTCATGGCGAAACCACTATCATAACGATATGACTCTGACTGCATACCGGCTTTTCCTTCAAGGTATAGCTCAAGTCTGCCATCATCGGCGTAATGAGAGTAGACCCCGTCGGCAAGTGCATATTTGGTCTGTCGATAGTAGTCGGTAGCATGCTCTTCAAAAAAGACATCTGAGGTCAAAGAGAAACCCTCTTTTGTCTTTTTACTCTTAGCTATCGTGCCAAAATTACTTCGCTTCTTTTGCTCTGCCATACTCTCATAACCAAAAGCCGTACCAGATAAAAGTGCTGCCGCGACGGGCGCTATCAGGATCCTCTTCATAAACCACCTTTTTTAGTAACAGTATTATAGCATCTAATCTAAGTAAGCTCAATAAAACCGTTAAGACCTTGCCTTATAATCAGAGATGATCATCTAGTCAAATACGCTTTTAGCAGACCCAGCAGTCGTTTTTCAGCTTTTTGCAGTGTCTCGCCAAAAAACATGATGCCATCCTCATGCCCTCGCATCACAAACATCGGTGAGTTCAGAGGGTCTCTCTCAGGGTAGAGCACTGCGATCTCTTCAGTCATAGCTCGCGTCCCATAAGCTGCGCTAGTAAAGAGGTCACCACGCTGCTTGGCAAACTCCCATAATGCATGTGAGTGGATATGGATGACAGCTTTGATAGCTGGGTCAAGCTCATAGATCATGGCATGGCTTAATGCTTCAGAACTCGGTCTCTGCTTACCTTTTGATCGTAAGGTAAAAGTATCGAAATCATGACCAGTCACCTTGGTATATAGTGAAGTCCCAAGCTGAGAGAGGTGTCCGGTCTGTGTAGCCGTGACGTAGAAAGCATCTGTCGCTATCGCCTCTTTCACACTGATATTGCCATAACCGATCCCCTCACTATCCACACCTATCAGTCCCAGATGATGTAGACGGGTACGCACCTTCTCCAGATCACTGTAGAGATCATAGGGTATGCGCGCATCAAAGGTGGTATGATCGATCGTGTATTTGATGACCCCATCTGTCATACAAGGTCCTTGAACATACTCTCTACCGCTTCAAGCGACGCTTCACACACGCCACGCTCCGTGATAAGTCCGGTGATAAGATGGTGTGGGGTGACGTCAAAACCGATATTTAGCGCCTGAGAACCCTCGGGAGTGATCCGAACACGTGAGATAGAACCATCATCTAGCATACCATGCATGAAATGGACCTCATCCTCACTTCGTTCTTCGATCTCGATCTCCTGCACCCCATCGATGATAGTGAAGTCAAATGTCGAAGCAGGCAGTGCTATGTAAAACGGGACATCATTCGCATCAGCGGCAAGGGCTTTAAGATAAGTGCCTATCTTATTAGCCGCGTCACCTCCTCGGCTCACCCTATCTGCCCCGGTGATGACCAGATCGACCATGCCATGCTGCATCAGATGGCCTCCAGCATTGTCGGCGATGATCGTATGTGCCACTCCGGCCTGCTTCAGTTCCCAGGCGGTCAGGCTCGCTCCTTGATTGCGCGGACGGGTCTCATCTACCCAAACGTGGACTTCAATACCCCTCTTTTGTGCCTCATAGACAGGCGCGAGTGCGGTACCATCGTTGACTACAGCCAGCCAGCCCGCATTACAGTGGGTAAGTAGGTTGACACTTTTTCTGCCACTCTTCTCCCAGATCTTCTCAATAAGGTCCGCTCCATGTCTTCCGATCTCGCCGGTACGGTCACTCTCTTCATCACTGATGGCGATCGCTTCACGGCGAGCATCCTTCACAAGGTCTTTCGAGTCTTCCAGTGTGTTCATCATACGGTCGACTGCCCACATCAAGTTGACCGCAGTCGGCCGACTCTCACGGATCTTGGCAGCAAAGCCTTCCAGTCGCTTCCACTCCCCACCACTCTCCTGAGCGGCTAGATAGATACCAAAAGCAGCTACACAGCCAATGGTCCCTGCCCCACGCACTACCATCTCTTTTATGGCAAAGACAGTCTCTTCTGTATTGTGAAGTCGCATCGTCTCATAACGGTGTGGTAATGTCCGTTGGTCGATGACCTCTAGTGACTCATCCTCACTCAACCAGATAGCTCGATAGGTACCGTTCATCTCATCTCCTTAAGATAGTCACTAAGATCTGTTATCTTGCTCATCCTACGATGTTCTTTGACCAGATACGTGCCAATAGAGAGCGCCATCTTCTCAGCCCGTGCACGTGAATGAGGCTCTTCTATACCGCGAATATCTGCCACACCTGCGATGCCAAGTTGTCTGCGGCAGATCTTCGCCCCGGCAAAACCAAGGCTCTCTTGCAGGATGTCTTTCATAAAAGACTTCTGATACTCGGCCAGACCTGTATCGGCAATAAAACCCTTCTCGATCAAAGCACTCTGTTCAGACTCACTCCACAATAACAGGAACTCTTTCTCAAATCTCTCATATAACACGACTATCGTCTCCAATATCCAAGACTGGTAGTCCTTGTCTTTGGAGCGCTCAAAATGCGAGACCCAGGACATCACGAGATTGGCGACCAATGCACCAATATCAAATCCAAACGGCCCAAAGAAGGCGAACTCAGGGTCTATCACATACGTCTCTTCTGTATTGATCATGATCGAACCAGTATGTAGGTCCCCATGAAGCAGGGCATCACTCTGGTTCATAAAACGATATTTTAGTCCAAGCATCGCTACTTTAAAGTCATGGTCTTCTCGCAGGGCTTTCGCCTCAGGTTCTATCAACGGGTCGATCTCATTGGTCTCATGTTCCATATAGGGCGCGGTGAAGACAAAGGTCTCGGTCAAAGCACAGAGTTCAGCATTACCGACAAACTGCTCCATCAAGTCTCGTTTTTCTAGACTCGACAGATAAAGCGAGGAGGTCTTAAAGAGCGTATGGGCAAGAAACCTACCCATATGTTCGGCAAAGTCGGGGTAGACGACAGCGTCGATCATACCATTACGCATGATGATATGTTCATCAAGATACTGCATGACAACGACACTCATGGCCTCATCAGCATAAAGGACATCCGGCACATGTTTAGGGATCAGCGTATTGTGTATCAGTAAAGAGCGGATCTCATACGTCATCCGCTCCCGCGAAAGTGGGTAACCCTCTCCGGCAATACGAAGATAAGGTACTGCCTGCTTGAGGATAAGCGCCTTTTTGAGATCATTTACCGCACGGATGATATAGACAAAGTTTAGATTTCCATCACCGATCTCACTCACTTCCAGCTTATCTGTACCAAAAAAACTGCGTAGGGTATCGATACTGAGAAGATAGGGGATGATCTTACTCTCATCAAGTATATAGTAAGCCATAAGGACTCCTGCAAAATATGAGGAAGATAATAGCATAGAAGTGTTGAGCCAGATACTAAAAAGTCTAATGATCGAGAAAGGGTCGATCACACTGTATCTTCTCAGACACACTGCTATTTAAAGGGATCTAGACTAAAAGACATATAGGTCAGACCTGCGGGATCTATTGAAGATACAAAAGCGTGTAGATGCTAATGTTTTGTAGTACTCAATCTTCTGATGAACTGCAACGATTTTGGATATAGCCTATAAAAAAAGCTGCTGCGACGAGTACTGGAATACTCAGCCATGCTTCGTCACCTTTTAGAAGAGGAAGTGTGGCAAACATACCAAAAGCGATCAGTGCGACTAGACCCATCATGGCATAGCATAAATATTTGTTTATTTTATTTTTATTATAGGATTGCATTATATTAACCTTGTTAAATCGTGTGTCAATAGTATGCCGAAAATATCACTTAAATATCCATAAAACCAATTCACAATATCTAATAAAATGACAATGCAGTTTTATAGAATTTTTTTATATTTTATTTAACACAAATATCCGTCAAATCACGCACATAAGGTCTTTGAAGGTGATGAAACTACTCTTTTTCCGTCAAAGCGAACACATCGACACCGACTGGATCTCAACGATGCTCACTCCCAGTCTTTGAACTTCTCAGAAGTATGCTTATCTCTCTTATAGCGCCGGTTATTGATGTTCTTTTCGAGTTGATTGATCTCATAAAGCAGTTCAGACCGTATAGTCTCTATCTCATCATCACTATCTCTATAAGTCATGATCTTCTTCACCAGTTTTTCCAGATCACCAAACTCCCCTTTATAAAGCACTACAGGTTCAACACGCTCTAGATACCTTCTATTGTTATCTACTTTTTTGTCAAAGAGCACTTTGGTCACCTCCTCACTGTTAAGAAGATAACCCGACATACTCTTTTTAAAACGTTCCAATACTCTGATATAGCGCAAGCGCTGTGCGTTTTCTACTTTTTTTCCAGGACTCTTCGCCATCTTTATCCAATGTTGTTTTTCTATGAGTATAATTATAGCCGTAAATCACAGGCCCGCTAGTGGTCTCTTAACAGGAAACACGATGAAACATCTCCTAGTAGCAATACTTTTTCTCTCTGTCTCACTCTTCGCGGAGCTGACCAATAGACCCATAGACAAAGCACTGCTCGATAGCGGGGTACAGATCGTCGATATACGTACTCCGGGTGAGTGGGTAGAGACTGGTCTTGTCAAAGGCTCGATCCCCATCATGTTCTTTGATGAACGTGGTCAGTACGACGTTGCTGTATTTCTTGATAAGTTACGCAAAGAAGTCGATACCACAAAAGAGTTCGCTCTTATCTGCCGGACCGGAAGCCGTACGGTACCAGTATCCGACTTCCTCTCAAAAAAGTTCAACTACAAGGTGATCAACATCACCGGCGGTATCATGAACGGAATGCGCAATGGGATCCCCCTGGAGCCATATAGACAAAAGTGATCGATGATGAAGCTTTTTAAGTTTTTCTTGATGCTTATCGTCCGTATAGCCCTTGTATTTGGTGCGATCGCTTTGATCGCCACAGGGCTATGGGGTATAC
>JADGEC010000039.1 GCA_016744575.1 Sulfurimonadaceae bacterium
AATCAAGAAGTCGGAAACTTTTAGTAAAGCAATTGATATATACAAGTTAAAACAGAATATATTAAACATTATTTTAGTGATTTGCTAATAGTATAAGACATACATTATCTTCTCAGGCCCAGATAAGCTCTGTCGGTCTGGGTAAAACAGGGGCACCGAGATGGAAAAAGTGATGTCGGAAGAGGATTTTATAATCTCTAAAACAGATACTAAAGGGAAGTTGACCTACGTCAACAAGATCTTTATGGAGATGGCTGGTTATGCGGAGGAGGAGCTTTTAGGTAAACCGCATAGTATCGTCCGCCATCCCGATATGCCTAAGACAGTCTTCAAACTGCTCTGGGAGAGGATCACCCATAAAGATGAGATCTTTGCCTATGTAGTCAACAAAAGTAAGAACGGTGATTACTACTGGGTCTATGCCAATGTGACAGCTTCAGTCGACCCGCGGGGAAACACACTTGGGTACTACTCCGTTCGCCGTAGACCAAACCCTTCAGCCCTTGCCATCATCAAACCGCTTTATACTAAGATGGTCGATGCTGAGAAGCGTGGAGGAATGGATGCTTCGAAAAAGTTACTCGATGAAGTACTATATGAGAAAGGAGTCAGTTATGATGAGTTTATCATCGATATTCAAAAGTAAGCAGCTAATACTCTTATATGTAGCGTTGATGATCATCTTACTGATAAGTGTCTTGGGACAGGACTATATCGTAGTAACGATAACATTACTGACTCTGATAGGTGCTCCGTTCCTTCCGGCAGGAACATCACGACGTTCTCAGCGGATCACGGATGAGCTAAACCGTGTGATCATAGCTGCTGCTCATGGTGACTTGGAGCAACGGATCACTCATATCAAGACAGATGATGCAGTACAGGAGAAACTGGCCTGGTCCGTAAATGAGATGCTCGATCAGCTTGAAGCCTATATGCGTGATGCAAGTACAGCGATCAAAGCGGCTTCTGAGGGTAAGACCTACCGTCAGACCTATCCTGCCGGACTGAAAGGGATCTTTAAGAGCTCTTCTACACAGCTCAAAGAGGCCGTCAGTTCTATCGCTACAGGCTATGAGACAAAACTGCGTGGAGACCTTTCGGGCAAACTAAGTAGTCTAGGTGGAGGTATGGCTGAGGGACTTACGGTGATACAGCGAGATACCATCAATACGGAAGCCGAAGCAGTGAACATCGTCAGTACTTCTGAGGAGACAGCTGAAGAGTCAGAGAAGAGTTTGCAAAGTGTCATCGAGATCTCTCAGCAGCTGGCTAACCTTACTGGACTCATCGGTAGTACGCATGAGGGTATTGTGAGTCTTGGTGAACGCTCGAGAGAGATCTCTGTCGTTGTCGGGCTTATCAAGGACATCGCTGACCAGACAAACTTGCTTGCACTCAATGCGGCTATCGAAGCGGCTCGTGCAGGTGAGCATGGTCGTGGTTTTGCCGTTGTCGCTGATGAGGTGAGAAAACTAGCTGAACGTACGCAAAAAGCGACCCATGAGATAGAGATCACCATCTCTACTCTGCAGCAGGAGTCTGCAGACATCCAGACTAACTCTGAGCAGATCTCAGAGATAGCAGATGCTTCAGCGACAGTCATAAATGAGTTTGAGACGACATTTGAAGGCTTCGCCGGTACGGCAAGTGAGTCGGCAAAAGTCGCGATCGCGATCCAGAACAAACTCTACACCACACTGGTAAAAGTCGATCATATCGTCTTTAAGTCCCGGGCCTACTCGACCGTCCTTGAAGGAGATAGCAGTGCAGAGTTCGCCGATCACCATCACTGTCGTATGGGTAAGTGGTATGATGCAGAGGGTAAGGAGCGTTTTGGTTTTACCAAGTCATACAAGGCTATGGAAACGCCTCATAAGACTGTACATGACTCCGTCTTCGCAAATCTGGAGTTTGTTAGATCAGGAGCGACACTCAAAGGGGATAATCCAGTTAGTATCGTCAAAAACTTTGAGACGATGGAAGAGGCTTCGATAAGGCTTTTTGTCCTGCTTGATGGCATGGTCGATGAGTTTGCCAGTACAAAAAACTAAAGATCTTCTATATTTAAAAGGAATTAAAGGATATTTACGATTTGTTAACCAAGAAGGCTTATAATTTTAGTACCTCTTCAGTAAGCAGCTACGAAGAGAATTCATTTATTCACTCCTTTTAAGATTCAAAGACATGAGTCAGGTACTACTCCTTCCTGACTCGTCCGCTTCCCATTCATGTATGAGATATAACGAAAAAAGTTTTTTTTGACTTTTATATTTGCTTATTAGTAATCTATAAGCCTATATTGGATAGACTCCACGATGTCGAGTCAAAATGTCGTAGCCAAAAAGAGATTTGGCCAGAATTTTTTAAAAGATGAACGGATCCTTCGAGAGATCATCGAAGCGATGCCCGAGAATGCGAACAAGATCGCAGAGATCGGGCCTGGCTTAGGTGATCTGACTAACTATTTAGTCGATGTCAAGAGCGTAGTTGCTTTTGAGGTCGATACCGACTTATGCAAGCATATTGAGACCCGTTTTTACGATGCTATCAACACCAGCCATCTGACTCTCCATTGTGGAGATGTTCTGGAGCGCTGGCAGAGTACACTTTTGGACGAACCGTATGATCTAGTGGCAAATCTGCCTTACTATATCGCGACGAACATCATCCTTAGGGCACTTGCCGATACACAGTGTGAAAATATGCTTGTCATGGTCCAGCGTGAAGTGGCATTGAAGTTTGCCGCTGAACCCGGAGAGAAGAATTTTGGAGCGCTTGGCGTTATAGCGCAGAGTGTGGCAGAAGTGCAGGTCGTCGTAGACGTACCGCCACACTCATTTGAGCCTCCTCCAAAAGTCGATTCTGCTGTGCTGCTGATACGCAAGCATGCAGATCGCGATGATGAAGCGTTTGAACAGTTTTTACGAACGGCTTTCACACAGCCGCGTAAGACGCTTTATAAGAACCTCTCGGTGTATTATGAGAAGGAGAAGGTAAAAGCTGCCCTCGAGCAGCTTGGACTTGCTTCTTCTATCCGACCTCACCAGTTAGCTACCAGGGACTATCACCAACTCTATAATATATTATAAAAGGAGTTTGGATGGCAGACGAAAGCCAAAACAACACGACTACTGGCGAGAGCCAAGTCAGAGAAACATCAGCGAGTAACGAAAACAGAGAAGATAAGAGTACGACTAGCAGCGACAAGGGGAACAGTGCTCCTGTCGAGGGGGAGAACAAGAACCCTCGTCCACAAAACCGAAATCGTAACAATCAGAACCGAAACCGCAACAATCAGAACCGAAACCGCAACAGCAGTGATGCAGCAGAAGGTAGTGAAGGCGGAGAAAAACGCAATAATCAGAATCGAAACCGCAACAATCAGAACCGAAACCGCAACAACAGTGATGCAGCAGAAGGTAGTGAAGGCGGAGAAAAACGCAATAACCAAAATCCAAATCGTAACAACCAGAACCAGAACCGGAACCAGAACCGAAATGCAAAAAGTCCTGCTGGCAAAGGCGGAAAAGGCGGCGGACGTGGACGACGTAATGCTCCAGCTCCTACAGACAAGACACTGTTCGAATTCGTCCAGAAGAACCATGAGATACAGAAAGAACGTCTAAACCCACACCTTAAGCTAGACCTGAACTCTACAGCAAAGGTCCGTATCACACCTCTTGGAGGTCTGGGCGAGATCGGTGGAAACATCACAGTCTTTGAGACAGAGAAAGAAGCGATCCTAGTCGATGTCGGGATGAGTTTCCCTGATGAAGAGATGCACGGCGTCGATATCCTAGTCCCAGACTTTACTTATGTAAGAGAGATCCGTAACAAGATCGTCGGGATCGTGATCACGCATGCACACGAAGACCATATTGGTGCAGTCCCTTACCTTTTCAAAGAGATGCAGTTTCCTATCTACGGGACATCTTTGCCTCTGGCGATGATCGGTAACAAGTTTGACGAGCATCACCTTAAAGAGCACCGTAAACTTTTTAATCCTATTGAGAAGCGTAAGGTCTATAAGATAGGTAATGACTTCGAAGTAGAGTGGATGCATATGACGCACTCTATCATCGATGCATCCTCATTGGCGATCACTACTGATGCGGGAACCATCATCCATACAGGTGACTTCAAGATAGACCATACTCCGATAGATGGTTATACAGCAGACCTGCACCGTTTTGCAGCCTATGGTGAGAAAGGGGTGCTTTGTATGCTCTCTGACTCGACGAACTCTTATAACAAAGAGGTCACACCAAGTGAGTTGAGTGTGGCACCGGCTCTTGATCGAGTCTTTGCCAAGGCAGAGGGACGTATAATCCTTTCAACGTTTAGCTCAAACGTACACCGTGTCTATCAGGCTATCCAGTACGGGTTGAAATACAACCGTAAGATATGTGTCATCGGACGTTCGATGGAGCGTAACCTTGAGCTTGCAATGCAGTATGATTATGTAAAGCTACCAAAAAATATCTTTGTCGATGCGGATTCCGTAAGTCGTATGAACGATAAAGAGGTGCTTATCATCACGACTGGCTCACAGGGCGAACCAAACTCGGCACTTTACCGTACCGCGATCGGCGAGCACCGTCACATCAAGATCAAACCAAACGATCTTATCATCCTCTCATCACGGGCTATCCCGGGTAATGAGGGCTCTATCTCGGCGATGTTGAACCACCTTGAGCGTTCAGGTGCACGTGTTGCGAGAGATCGTGATCTTCACGTATCAGGACATGGTAGTATGGAGGAGCAGAAACTGCTTCTTCGCCTGACAAATCCAAAGTTCTTCTTGCCGGTCCATGGTGAGTATAACCACATCATGCGTCACAAAGAGACTGCGTTGACATGTGGTGTCCCAGAGCGAAACATCCTGTTGATGACTGATGGTGACTGTATCGAGGTCAGCCCAAAATATATGCGTAAAGCCAAGACCGTCAAAAGCGGTAAGACTTATGTAGATAATCAGAACAATAACTTTATCGAAAACGATATCGTCATCGACCGTCAGAAGATGGCTAATGAGGGTGTGGTCATGCTTATCGCTCAGATCAGCAAAGCTGACTCACATCTTATCACCAAGCCTCGTGTCACGACCTTTGGTCTTGTAGCGGATAAGCACGATAAAGCCTTTGCTAAAGAGATGGAAGATGTTCTGGAACATTTCCTCGTCAATCTGAAGCCAGGCCTTATAGAGAACCCTAAAGCGATGGAAAACGACCTCCGCCAGGTAGTCCGTAAACACATCTATCGTAAGATGAAGAAATACCCACTCATCGTACCAAATGTTTTTGTGATGTGAGTTCGCCATCAGAAACGCCAACTGCTTGGCGTTTCGGCGAACGAAACCGTAGGCGATGTGCGAAGCACCGCCGAAGGCTTAACATCAATGATCTACCACTTCTGATGTCCTAACAAAAAAAGAACGCTTCCTTAAAAATTAGATAATCCATTGATGCTACCTTACTCCCTAAGACCATGCTCCCAGCACACTTTTTATGAGTAAGATAATATCGATGACCGCCGAAGGCTTCCAATCAATGATCTACCACTTTTGATGTCTTGATCAAAACACAACGCTTGTATAAAAAACAGAACTTTATAGATATTATCTTAACTCCTTTTGAATGGCCTGTGACATATAATGTCCTAACAACCACAGCACACATTATTTAAAGATCCAACAACCATCGACACTAGATCTACTCCTTACAAAAGTGAGTTCATCCACATCTACATTAACAGAAGATATCGTTTATCCGAACGAAACATAGACTTACCATCAATGTTCCATCACTATTAATACTTTAACAAAAACACCATGCCGCCCCATAGATCAAACCATCCCTCCCTGCCAACAAAACAGCCAACCAGAAATATATGATAAAAAACCCTTTTTTCTTTGTTAACGAGCTTCACTATTACTAAATGTGGTGGCTTTATTACTCGATCCTGTTTTCATCTCTGATTTGTAATCATCCTAAACACTTTTTAGTTAAGATTATAAGTCGTGGCACCTTTAGAGACTCTGTAGGGAATTTGATAGGATCTCTAAAGATGCCTTGCCAGCTGGATCATATATGGTCATCGTGATCCAAATACAGATGAGAGCAGTATTATGAAGCATAAATTGAAATGGACGTTGATCGGGCTTGGTGCCTTGTACCTAATTGTTGGTTTTTTTGTCATTCCTTTTACTTTGGAGAAAAAACTACCTGAGATCGTCAGTGAGGCTACTGGTGGTTCGTTCACAGTCGGGTCCGTATCGTTTAACCCTTTGATCGCCAGACTGGAGATCAATGAGATATCCCTGGAAGATCCGCAGGGAGAAGCCTTTTTCGATATGAGTCAGCTCATCGCGAATGTCAGTCTTATCTCTCTGTTCACAGCGACAGTACATGTAGAAGACATCGAGCTTTTTGAACCACGCACGACAATAAAGCATAATGAAGACGGTTCGTTTAACTTTGATTGGCTTACGCAGTCAAATACACAAGAGGCTGAAGAGGTGAGTAGTGAGGATAACAGTACCTCTACGGAACTTCCCCGTGTACGTGTAGACCGTTTTGCACTTGTCGATGGAAGAGCATCTTATGCGGATATGACAAGGGCCAAGCCGTTTGAAGTCGGTCTGGGACCGGTAGGTTTTGAGTTAAAAGATATTGATACGGCTGATATTGCCAGCAGTGATGATCATATCCATATCTATACACATATCAGTGATGGCGGTTTCGTGGATATCAAAAGTGATATCCTCTCTCTTGACCCACCGGCACTTAAGGGAAGTGTGGTCTTTGAATCAGGGGCACTCTATACGGACTGGAAATATATCCAGGAGAACTTTCGACTGGAAGTAGCTGATGGGAAACTACATCTCAACTTTGATTTTGATGTAGACATGAAGTCCCTTGATGATATGAAGATAGATAACCTTCAGTTCGCTATGGAGAGACTTCGTATCAAACCAAAGGCAGAGAACGCAGATGTCCTGCGTATGGGTCTACTGGCAGTTGATAATGCGACGATAGAACCATTGAAGCAGCGTGTCAAGATCGAAGGAGTCCGTATAGACGATGTCGATGTCTTTGCCAGAAGAGATGCTGAGGGTATCGTGGATTGGCAACGTCATCTGGCACCGGTAGAGACGACTGTAGATGAGAATGTGACAGAAACGCCAGAGGAGGTAGCAGCTACTGAAGAGGCTAACGCTACGGAGCCATGGTTAGTCACACTAGATAGCTTTAGTATGACGAAGATCAAGGCTGTGTTCAAAGATGAAGCGGTAGTGCCAAATGTGACTACGACTCTGAACGACCTGACGATGAACGCGGCACATATCAGCTCGCAGGGAGCTACACCTCTGGATTACAACCTTACTATGGCTATCAATGAGAGTATGAGATGTAAAAGTGCGGGTGATATAGCGCACACGCCATTGGATATCGATGCCTCATCAGGTTGTAAAGCCATAGACCTTACGTGGTTTAGACCATACATCGACCAAGCAGCCAATGCCGCATTGGAAAAATATGATGTAGCATTGACCCATGGTATTGTCGGGTTTGATGTCGGGACACTGGTCAAAGAGAGCGACAGTGCGATGGCTATAGAGACGTATGATACGCACTTCGCTCTGGATGAGTTGACCCTGAGGCAGAAGAGCAACAAGGCACTGCTGCTTCGATTGAACAAGATGGGTATCGAAGATATTCAGGCAAACACGCTTAAGCAGGAACTGAACATCAAGAAGTTCGTACTGGACAGACCTGTGTTGTACGCCAGAAAAGATAAAGAGGGAGCTATTGACTGGGCCGGTGTCATCGTACCAAAAGCGGTAGAACCGGTCAAAGAGCCAAAAGGCCCTGCTAAAGAAGAGCCCAAAGAGGTCGAAGGGCCAGCTTGGAAAGTAGGCCTTGCTCATTTTGCTCTAGATAAGGGAGATGTCAGCTTCAGCGATAAAAGCTTAAGCATACCTGCAAAGTCTCGCCTTGACTGGATAGAGGTCGATGTCCATGATATCAGTTCACAAGAGAAGAGCAAGATGCGTTATAAAACATCTATGCGTATCAATAAAAAAGGGCGTCTCTATACCAAGGGTTCACTGGTCCATACTCCGCTGCAGCAGAATGGGTCGATCCATCTTAAGGACCTTCAGTTGAGTGATCTTGACCCTTACATCCAAGAAGGTGCTTATGTAAGTATCAAGCGTGGCTCGTTAAACATCAAGGCAAAGGAGTCTTACGAAGTATCCTCATCCAAGCCTGACCTGAGACTGACAGGAAGTCTGAGTATCTCTGATTTTGTCGCCAATGACACCCATGATGATAGTGTGCTCTTTGCTTTTGAGGATATCACGATCGATCCTTATCTATTTGAGTATGCGCCAAACAAGCTATTTATCGAAGAGGTCGATATGAAGACCCTTTATGCCAATGTCATCATCGATGAGGACAAGAGCATGAACTTTGCTGAGTTAGTCAAAGAGAAGCCCTCATCAGGAGAGCAGGTCGCAGAAACTGCTGTGACAGAGTCCAATACGACAAAAGCGGAGCCATTCCCATACGCGATCGTCAAGGTCGCTATCGATGGAAGTAGTACGAATTTTGCCGACTTCTCTCTTCCTTTGAAGTTTGATACTTATGTACATGATGTCAAAGGGACTGTCTATGCTATCTCGTCCGATCCTAAAGAGATCACTAAAGTAGATATGGAAGGGGTCATCGACCGTTATGGCTCAGCAAAGCTGGGCGGAAAGGTCAGTAGTGCGGATCCAAAACACTATACTGATATGAAAATAGCCTTTAAGAACCTTGCTTTGAACAACTATTCGCCTTATTCGGCGCAGTTTGCCGGACGAAAGATCGACAGTGGTAAACTCACTGTAGGATTGGGTTATGAGATCGATAAGGGTACGTTAAAAGGTGAGAACAGTGTGGTCATCAACAAGCTGGAACTAGGTGACGATGTGGAGAGTGAGGATGCTGTGAGCCTGCCACTTGGTCTTGCTATCGCCCTGCTTGAGGATAGTGATGGGGTGATCGACATCGATATGCCGGTCGAGGGTGACCTTGAGAACCCAGACTTTAAGTATGGAGCGATGGTATGGAAGACATTCACAAATATGATAATAGGCATCGTCGCATCACCTTTCAACTTTTTGGGTTCCATGCTGGGCATAGAGGGTGATGAACTAAAGAGTATCGCGTTTGAGCCGGGCGAGCTTGAACTGTTACCGCCGGAGAAAGAGAAACTTGATACCCTGGCCAAAGCCTTGGAGAAGCGTCCGAAGCTGGAGCTTGGTATCGCAGGGACCTACGATGTGAAAAGTGACCGTCGTGCACTGCAGACTGCCAAGGCGATCGCACTGGTCCTTAGTGAGATCGATTCCGAGAAGATGAAAAAAGATGAGACTGTTGCTATCCCTGTTATCGAAGACCTTGTCGAAGAGGCATATGGTGATGATCTGCTCGATGAGATCCAGGATAGGCTGGAAAAGAAGTATGAAGATGAGGATGCCTATGACAGGCACTATTTTGAAGAGATCAAAGAGAAGCTTGTTGGTCTACAGGAAGTGACAGATGCCGAGTTGAGTACGCTGGCTGCAGACAGGGCTAAGACGATAACGACCTATCTTGAAGTCGAGACTCAGACTGCACCAGAGAGGATGAGACTTGAAGAGATCCAAAGTAAGGATGATCCAGAAAGCGAATACGTAGAAAACGGTCTGAGTATTGTCATAAACGATTAGAAGGTAGAGCATAATATAGAAGGAGACGCCAGATGTTTAAACAGTTGATGATGTTTATACTTTTGAGTCTTCTTGGCTACGCGATGATAGTCAGTGATGATTTTAAGGTCATCGGCGCCGGTGTCGCGATCTTCATGGTCGGTATGTTCTTTATGGAAGAGGGCTTCAAACTCTTTGCCGGCGGTATGCTGGAGAGCTTTCTGGAGAAGACTACCGACACTCTTTCCAAAGCGATCCTCAGTGGTTTCTTTGTGACCTCTGTCGTGCAGAGTTCATCCCTTGTCACCGTCATAGCCATCTCCTTTCTTTCTGCAGGCCTTATCGGTCTGGGTCAGGCGATCGGGATCATCTTTGGCTCAAACATCGGGACGACGACGACCGCCTGGATAGTGGCCCTTTTTGGTCTAAAGATCAAGATCGCTTATTTGGCGATGCCGATGCTTGTCTTTGGTGTCACTTTACGTTTTAACAAGCATACGGTGGCAAGGGGCGTAGGAACCGTTCTCTTGGGGCTTGGTTTTGTCTTTTTGGGCATTGGTTATATGAAAGAGGGCTTTGACACCCTCAAAGAGGGGCTTGATCTGGCCGCGTTCTATGTCCCGGGCATGTGGGGTATAGTGATATACATCCTCCTTGGTGCTGTCGCAACGATCGTCATACAGTCCAGCAGTGCTACGATGGCGATCATCATCACTGCACTGGCTTCAGGACAGATCGTCTACTTAAACGCACTTGCACTGGCGATCGGAGCGAACATAGGGACGACTGTCACAGCAGTGATGGGGGCCATGACATCCAATGAGAACGGTAAACGGCTGGCAGCCGCACATGTCATCTTTAATGTCATCACTGCGCTTATCGCCGTCATCTTTATCTACCAGTTTGCCGACCTGGTAGATACTGTCGCAAAGATGGTTGGGGTCGCTGAAGATAACTACACGATGAAGCTGGCGATGTTTCATACCTTGTTCAATCTCATCGGAGTCCTGGTCGTCTCCCCTTTTACAGCGAAGATGGTGGTGGTACTACAGCGCTACTTCGTGCCGAAAAACATATCGCTTATCAGGCCAAAATACCTAGATGATACCGTTGTTGCTGTACCTGAAGCGGCACTTGCCGCAATGGGGAAAGAGACACAGCGCTTGTATGATAAGGCCATAAAAGCGCTGACACATGGATTGCTGCTGCACCGTCATGATGTATGGTCAGATAGGGTGATGAGTGAGATAGTGGAGCAGTCCAGACAGCGTATACCTATCGATGTCGACCACTATTACCGCAGACACATAAAGGGTCTTTATGGAGAGATCATCAAGTACAGTACGATGGCGCAGATCCATATGGATACCCGAGGACAGCACCGTATCTATCAGTATAAGCTTGCGAGCCGTGATATCGTCGAGGCGCTGAAGCATGTCAAAGAGCTAAACAAGAACATCCTTCGCTACATACGCAGTGATAACCCTTATATTCGGCGGGAATACAATAGCATTCGTGAGAAGATGGGTTCCCTTCTTCGTGAGGTAGAGCGGGTGCGTCAGAAGCCTAATGATATCCTGGCGGCGACGCAGATCGAGATCATTAGAGTAGAGATGCAGAAGATGGATATACTTACTAATGATCATATCGATGAGATGGTCCGTAAGGATAAGATAGATACGGAGATGGCGACATCACTGATCAATGACAGTAGTTATGCCTACGCTATTTCTGAGAACCTGTTAGAGATGGCAACGATCTTATGGATAGAAGACCCGCAGATCAGAGGTATAGAGCTGGAGGAGGAGACAGAACATGAATATTCTTGAAAAGGCAGAACAGTTTTTTGATCTTAAAAAGAAAAAGCAGCAGAAGAAGATCGAAAAGCTGAAAAAGATCATTTATCAGCTTAAAGTAAAAGCTAGGATCGTGAAAAGAGATATGGTAGATGAGTTTGATAGTGAAGAGAGAGAGGAGTTGGAACAGGAGTACAAAGCGTTAAAGAAGTTTATCGCTAAAGGGCGCCGCCGTCTTGTCCGCCTGAAGGCCATCAAAAAGGCATCATAGATATACAGGGTTTTTAGAAGTGCCCTTTAGTTATAATTCCGAAAATCAAAAGAACTTAGGAACCCGTCGGGTCTATATGATCGAGATGAAGATCTCTCATGATGTGATAGATCTTCTTCGATCTTGTGGCTAATGGTTCTGCTATCTGTCACAAGATCGGGGGAGATGCAGCCATTATGAGGGACTTTTCAGCCAATTGAGGATGGATCCGACAGGATACTAGATATTTAAAGGGGTCTTATGGCTTTCTCACCGGAAAAACGGGCCGGGACAATAAACGGAATAATCTTTGTAGCGATCTTCGCTGCGGCAGCGACAATGATCGCAAATATCGAAGTAGTAAGTAGTCTGGGCATCTCTCCTTTGGTAGTGGGTATCGTCATAGGTATCTTCTATGCGAATACATTACACAATCATATCCCGGCTGCCTGGGAGACGGGGATCGTCTTCTCTGGTAAGAAGATCCTGCGTTTTGCTATTGTCTTTTATGGCTTTCGTATCACCTTTCAGCAGATCGCTGAAGTAGGGATGGAGGGTTTTCTTGTATCGCTGATCATGCTCTCATCGACATTTATCATCGGTACATGGGTAGGACAGAGACTGTTCAAGATGGATCGTGATACTTCCATTTTGACAGCATCGGGAGCCTCCGTCTGTGGCGCGGCAGCCGTCCTTGCAACGGAACCGGTACTCAAATCAGAAGAACATAAGACCGCCATCGCTGTCTCAATGGTCGTCTTATTTGGTACGATCGCCATGTTCCTCTATCCGGTACTCTACACCTCTGGTATTTTGGATATGAGTGGACGTGAGTTTGGTATCTACGTAGGCGGTACCATCCATGAGGTCGCACAAGTCGTAGCAGTCGGAAGCATGAACGGTCCCGATACGGAGATGGCTAATGCTGCGGTGATCGTCAAGATGACCAGAGTCATCATGATCGCACCGATGCTTATCGTCCTGGGGATCTATCTCTCTTATGCGGCGCAGAAAGCAGGTGGTGTAAGTAGTGGTGTCAAGATCGTCATACCATGGTTTGCCGTCTATTTCGTGGGCATGGCGGGTTTTAACTCACTGCAACTTGTACCGGAAGGGATAGTCAATTATATCAATGAGATCGATACTTTCTTACTGACCATGGCGATGACAGCGTTGGGTATGGGTACACGTTTTGCGAAGTTCAAAGGTCTTGGGCTCGCTCCGTTATATACAGCCGGGGTGATGTTCGCCTGGTTGGTAGTCGGTGGTTACTTCATCACCAAATGGATCGTAGCTGTAGTCTGATCCTCTCTATTGTAGAAGAGTGGTGCGAGTCAACTCTCTCGCAAACGGAAAAGGTCGATCAGTTGGTAGAGGGCAGTGAGGTCACTCTTCTCCAGCGCTTTCTCATCGGTATCTATCCGAAGTCTTGACCCACTCTTGTCGACCTTGAATCCCTCTGCTTTTAGATGAAAGCGTTTACCCAAGCTCTCCTCCTGAACAGTATGGATCGCTGCCACAGCCTCTTCATAAGTGCCTTGCTCATCAAAGAGAGCATTCAGGTCCTGCTCGACTTTTAAGTGGGCGTATTGGGCACTTTTCAGACCCGTCTGTTCCTCTATCACTTTAGAGGTGAGCCCATAGTCTCTCATAAGGCTTCGTAGGTAGTTTGCGATCTCCAGCGGGGCAAAGCTATCTATTGGGTTTAAAAGATAAGGGAGAAAAAGGGCCTCTGTGTCATCGGCGTCATGCAGAGTCGCAACCACATCACTCTTACCAAGCATACTTAGTGCAAGTACTCGTTGGTGACCGTTTATGATCTCATATCCTTCTTCGATCTTATGGACTATGATGGGCTCGATCTGGCCAAAACGTTCTATTGCTCCAGCAAGTGTCTCGATAGTGGGGTTCCCAATACGTATCTTGACCCGGTAGAAGAGGGAGTCCAGAGGCAGTGAGAAGGTACGCTGATTGGGTTCACTGAAGATCCCACCGACTTTAGGCTTGTCGGTGATGGCTTTTTTTGCGTTTTGTTTGAAATCATCAAGGTTAAGTTTTGCCATGATTATGCTCCTGCAGCTTTCTCGATGGCATAATCGATGAGACTCTCGCTGAGCACAAACTTCTTCTCCTGCTCGTTCTTATATTCAAGCAGGGGGATGTGAAGGTTCTGTGCCTCTTTAAAACGGACACTGTCACTGACGGTATAGACATGCTCTATCTTCTGTTCGATGGCCAGAGCCGCGATCGCTTCGATATAGACCTGATGGATATTGCTCTTTTTGACTTTGTTGATAAAAAAGGAGTCGACAGCGACGACATGCTCTGTCTCATCCTCTATCTCCTGGATCTCGGTAGCCAGCTCATTAAGACCGTTGACACTGAAGTCCTCTGCATCGGTCACGATGCTCACTTTGTCACTGGCAAAGATGGACATATGCAAAGAGAGTCCGGTGGTCGGAGGTGTATCGATGATGATAAAGTCATAGTTAGCTTTGATCGGTTTGAGGATGTCATTGAGTTTTTTATGTGGCATGGTAAAGACGGCTCGGCTAAACTCTACGACACGCCCAAGTGAGAGCTCACTTGGCAGCAGGTCGAGAGTGGCGTTGCCAAAATCGATCTTCTTTATGTAGCGGTTGATGAACTCTGCATCGACCTTCTTTTTATGGATGATGGCATCAAAGATATCTTTGATGCTCTCACCACTAAAATAGCGGTTGGCAAAATAGCGCGAACTGTTGGCCTGAGAGTCCATATCGACGAGTAGGACCCGCTTGTTCAGGAGCGCCAGGGTATAGGCAAAATTGGCTGAGATAGAGGTCTTTCCAACACCTCCCTTGAGGTTAGAGAAGGAGATGACCTGGGTGCCGTTCTTATTGGCGAAGGCCTCGGTGTAGTCCTGCTCTGACTCCAGGCGGGTGAAGTCAAAACGTTCTTTGAGCTTAAGAGCTTTTTCGGCATAGGCTATAAAGGCTTCAGGGATATAGTAGCTCGTGTGAGTGCTTTTCGTTGTCTTGGTAGTACGGATGATACTTGGGATCGTCCGGTTGGCAAGCAGTGACTTCAGGGAGTTCGCAGAGAGGTGGAGTCTGCTTGCCGCTTCGGCAAGCTTATAGATTTCCATGATCAGGCCTTTATAGTCTAAGATCGATGCCCAAACTGTCGTTCATCAGAGTGAGGGTAGAAAACGTCTTAGTGGATTAGCGTCCATTATAATGCGTTTTAGATAAAAGGCCCTTTTTTCTGGGTCTATTTTGTGCGTTATAGTCGTATGGCTACAGCTCCAGTGATCATGAGCTACCCTGATGCTGTGATCTTGTTTTTTGATAAATATATTTATCAAAAAATATTGCAGATAAAAAGGCTTTTAGACTCTTCTTCGATAGCTGAGTGCTTCAAGGAGATGACGCTTTTCGATGATCTTGGAATCATCAAGATCAGCAATAGTCCTGGCACATTTTTGCACTTTTTTAATACTGCGAAAAGAGAGGGAGAAGCGGTTGATGGCTTGTGTGAGAACGGTGTCTGCTTCCTGGTCCAGTTGACAAAACTGTTCGATCTCTCTATCGCTTAGACGACCGTTTAGTTCAGATTGTCCACGTTGTCTCTGTATAGCATGTGCCTGTAAGACCTGTTGATGCATCTGCTGTGAAGTGCTAGAACTTTTGTCATCAGCACTCACAGTCTGCATCTGGACATAGAGGTCGATACGGTCCAGAAAAGGGTCAGAGAGACGGTTCTTATAACGACTGATCTCACGGTCACTACAACGACACGAGAGTGCTGTGTTGAGCAGGTTACCACAGGGACATGGGTTCATGGCTGCTGCAAAAAGAAACTTTGTCGGGTACTCGACTTTGGAGTGTACCCGTGATATCCGTATCCGCTGGTCTTCAAGGGGTTCTCTGAGTGCTTCGAGGACCTGCTTGGTGTAGTGGGGAAGTTCATCAAAGAACAATATTCCGTGATGGGAGAGCCCGACCTCACCGATCTCTGCTCGATGTGTACCACCTCCAAAAATACTAGCGAGTGTCGAAGAGTGGTGTGGGCTTCGGTATGGACGTTGGGGCGAGAAAGAGGGCTCTTTTCCCTCAAGGCTATGGAGCTTGGCGATGTCAAGAAGTTCGCTGTCAGTCACAGGAGGCATGATAAAGGGAAGCCGTTTCGCTATCATCGATTTTCCACATCCCGGTGAGCCTTCAAGCAAGATATTGTGCATGCCCGTAGCACTGATCAATGCCGCACGTTTGGCCACCTCCTGTCCTCTGATATCACTGAAATCCAGTGGGTAGTCATCCTGATAGTAGTACTTGATGTCGTCAAGAAGCTGATAAGGATGTGCGATGGCCTGTGAATGGTGCGCCTTCTCGTTGGGTGTCTTGGATCGGAGCAGGTCGATGGCCTCATTAAGATGTCCCACTCCGTAAAATGTGACTCCAGGTATATTTGAGAGTTTCTCAAGGCTCTCTGTTGGTACGATAGCAGAAGTAAGTCCATTGTGGTTTACGAGTGAGAGGATAAGTGCATAGAGCAGAAGGTTCTCCTTGACCGAACCATCGAGTCCAAGCTCTCCGAAGACATACCACTCATCGAGGGTGATGTCTGTATGGTCGAGTGCGATGAGCAGGGCTATGCCAAGGTCGAAATGAGAACCCTCTTTCCTCAAATCAGAAGGGGAGAGATTGATGGTGATACGCTTGGGTGGAAAGGTGAACTCATTACTGAGAAGTGCTGATTTCACACGCTCTCGTGACTCAGTTATAGCTGTGTTCGCCATCCCTACTATATTGAATGACGGTAGCCCTTTGGTAAGGGTCGATTCGACATATACCGGCTGTGCTTCGATTCCTTCATAGGTCGCGCATAAGAGTCTTTTCATGATTTTTTCTCACATTAATTTGATACATGGTAACAAGAAAATAATAAAGTAGACGTGATATATGGCTATTTGACATGAGAACGAGTAAGGAGAACGCTTATTGAAGTGTGTATATGTTCACTCTTCAGTCATAGAAGTCTTTTGTGAATCAGAAGTATCCGAGTTATTGAGACATAAAAGAGATGATGGGCTCTCGATCGAAGAACAATATAACATTTGATAGAATTTATAGCATTTTTTATAATTATTTTGTGATAGTTACGATATTGTGTTATCAATAAACAACTATGATAAGGTTTTAGTATTAAAATATGTTTTATTTATCATTGGGTGCATAGCGTGTCTCCTCATCTTCTAGAGAAACATCTATTCGACGGCCCCTGTAGACAACTACATTTTGAGATGATGAATGTCGATAAAAGATAAGTCATCAACACACTATGACATGGAAGATACATGTCGGCACTATCTGCAAGCAGTCATCGATGGGCTAAAAGACCCTGTCATGATCATCGATGATAGTTATACTGTCAGACTGATGAATCCAGCCGTGAAGAAGTCGCTTGATCATCGTCTTATCACTGATATAGAGCATCTAAAATGTTATGAGGTATCTCATCATCGTACTGTCCCGTGTGATGGTCTTAAGTACCCCTGTCCACTTAAAAACGTTATGGAGACAAAGAAGAGCATCTCAGTGATCCATGATCATGTGGATAGTGAGGGTAAGACCCGGTCAGTGGAACTCACGATAAGCCCATTGTTCGATCGACATGAGAAGTTTATCGGTCTGATGGAAGTAGCTCGTGATATGACGTATGATATCGAGATCGAAGAGAGACTGAAAAAGCAGGAGGATATCACTCAATACCAAGCACACCATGATAGTCTGACCGGACTTTCGAACAGGACACTTTTTATAGACCGTCTGGGGCAATCCATTAAAAAAGCACATCGTTCCGAAAGTAAGGTAGCTGTCTTATTTATAGATCTCGATAATTTTAAAGAGATCAACGACTCGTTTGGGCATAGTTTTGGTGATGAGGTCCTGAAGGCTGTCACAAGGCGACTTCTTGCCATCATACGAAGGACAGATACATTGGCCCGAATCGGTGGCGATGAGTTTGCGATGATCATCGATGATGATCTTAAGGCTTCAGAAGTCATCATCGATATTGTTCACGGGATGATGCAGATCATGAGAGAGCCCTTTGTCATAAAACGGCATAGTCTCTATATGACATTAAGTATCGGTATCTCGCTTTATCCCGAGGATGGTGCAGTGGCAGATATCCTGCTTAAGAATGCGGATGCCGCTATGCACCGATCTAAAGAGGAGGGACGAAACACATATCAGTTCTATACAGAGGATATGACGGAGAAAGCTTTTGAGCGCATAGTAATGGAGACGAGTCTGCGTGAGGCCCTTGATGCAGAGGAGTTCATCATCCATTATCAGCCACAGATCAATGCTGAGACGGATAGGCTTATAGGTATGGAAGCGTTAGTACGATGGGAGCATAAAAGCATGGGACTTATCTCTCCGGAGAGATTCATCCATCTCGCAGAGGAGACGGGTCTGATAGTCGATCTTGATCGCCAGGTGATGCGAGCTGCGATGAGACAGGTAAGTACATGGTATGCGGAGGGATTGAAACCGGGGATATTGGCACTGAACCTTGCGATGAAACAGCTTCAGCAGGATGATTTCATCCCTATGCTTGAAGCGATGTTACATGAGACAGGCTGTGAAGCGAAGTGGCTGGAGCTGGAAGTCACAGAGGGTAAGATCATGAAAAGACCGGAGCAGGCTGTTGAGACGCTCCGAAAGATCAGTGCGCTTGGCATCTTACTGGCTATTGATGATTTTGGTACCGGATACTCATCGCTAGCTTATCTAAAGCGTCTACCCATAGACAAGTTAAAGATCGACCGTTCGTTTCTGATAGATGTCCCTCATGATGAGGATGATGTGGCGATCGTCCGGGCTGTGATCGCACTTGCAAAAAGTATGAACATGAGTCTGATCGCCGAGGGTGTAGAGACCACTCAACAGAGAGATTTTCTTCTGCAAAATGGTTGTAGTGATATTCAGGGTTATCTCTATGCCAGGCCTATGACGGCAGAGAAGATGACAATACTTTTAAGAGAGAGATCAGTAACAGAGTCCTAGATATAGGGCACCACTAATAACGCGGAAAATCGTGGTTCCCTAAAGGACTTTTCTAAAACTTTACAGCATCTTTAAGCTTGCCCGTATCTACTGACTCTGCTGCTTTCTTACTATCAACGGAGTCAAGTACTTTCTCGCTGTCCATTGCCATAGCTCCTTCAGCTGCTTTAGTCGTGTCCATGGATTTAGTCGCTTTATCAGTATCGACTGATTTTGCTGCCTTGCCATAATCGACCTCTATCGCATAGAGAGAAGAGAGTAGTGCTGCGATCAATAATGCATATCTCATGTTTATCCTTGTCTTTGGTATGTGTTATTATACAGAATCGAACTTACTGCTTTATACGTGCAGGTATTTGGAATAATCATTGTAATATGATATAAAATTCTTTATTATTTAAAAAAATTAGATAAGATAGGGACTAATCTAACTATTCTGGAATCACCTTGAACCCTTTAAAAATAGTCGTTTCCCATTTTATTCCATCTATTATGATCATTGCCATTTTTTTTGTACTTGTTCACAATAGTGCTCAGGTACCAACGCTTTTTTGGAGTATGACATCACTGCTATTTTATATCTCATCAGTGATCGCCATCGGGGTAAGCTGGCACTATAATCGTAGTCGTTTCATCTTTATACTCTTGCCCATCATCACCCTATTTTGGGCAATGACTACATGGAGTCAGGTACAGACAAGAGTGCTAGTCGAGCTTGTACCGTTGATCATTCCCCTACACCTCATGCTTTTTCTCTTCCTCAAAGAGCGTGGGCTTTTCTCCTTATGGGGTAGTCTGAAGACACTCTTTATCATCATTGAGATCGCGGTTGTCTACTATGTCATCAATGATGCTCCAGAGATACTCACCTACTTGCATATTGAGCTGTTTCAAGCGCACCTGACAGGCTGGACAGCTCTTGGAGATCTGGCTCTTTTGACTTCAGTCGTCTTCTTCTTTCTATTCCTGCTCTTCTCTTTTTTACATTTTCAGATCATTTACCATACGGCCTTTACAGGTATGTTTTTACTGCTGATGATCGGTATGCATTTTTATGATCAAGAGCTCTATATGGCACTTGCCTTCTTTGGTGTCACACTTACTATCTTCGGGATCTTGCTCAAAGAGTCGTACCGATTGGCTTTTTATGATGAACTGACCGCTTTACCTGGACGTCGTGCCTTGATGGAAGATATGGCAAAGCTAGGTAGGAAATACTCACTTGCTATGGTCGATATCGACCATTTCAAAAAGTTCAATGACAGTTATGGACATGATACCGGTGATGATGTCTTAAAGATGGTCGCGAGTATTCTTTCAAATGTCGAAGGTGGTGGAAAAGCCTACCGCTATGGTGGTGAGGAGTTTACGGTCTTGTTCTCTTCGAAGAGTGTTGATGAGGCTTTAAGATCGATGGATAGACTACGTCAGGATATTGAGTTCGCTCCTTTTACGGTCAGAAACGGTAAAAACAAGAAGAAGATACTCAAGCCCAGGAAGGTCTCTATCAATATTAGTGGTGGGGTAGTGGAGAAAGAGGGAAAAGATAAAGACCCACTTGCTGTCATGAAGCGGGCAGATAATGCACTTTACAAAGCAAAGCGAAGTGGACGTAACAAAGTGGTCAAAGGCTAAGGAGAGTCAGGCACTCTTTTTGGAACGTTGATTCTTTTTATACTCTTTCTCAAACTTCTTTCGTCGGCCATAGGGAAGCTTTTCGATGAACAGTTTACCGTCAAGATGATCCATCTCATGCTGGATAGCGACACTTAGTAACTCATTGGCTTGAAGTGTACAGCTCTTACCATTTCTATCGTGATAGGTGACGGTCACCAGTTCATAACGCTCGATATCCTCATAAAAACCGGGTACACTCAGACATCCCTCTTGGTACATGATATTTCCCTCGGCCTGGGAGATCCGTGGGTTGATCATCTCGAGAAGCTGCTCTTTGTGTTGTTCACCTTCTTCATCAGGGAGGTTGATGATAAGTGCCCTTATCGATCTGCCTATCTGGATGGCTGCAAGGCCGATACCATTGGAAGCTATCATGGTATCGTACATGTCATCGAGTAGGAAATGCAGATCATTCGTAAAGGTATTGACCTCTTTAGAGACATCTTTGAGACGTCTGTCAGGATAGGCGATGATATCGAGGATCATGTATCTGTCTCCTTATTAGTATCCTCACAGATACTGAAATCTTTAAGTGGGTTCGCATCGGCCTCTTCCATAGCGGCAAGTGTACAGGTGATCATATGCTCAACACTCTCTTGAGTGTTGATGTTCTTCACTCCGATCGAGATCCGGAGTTGGACTTCACGCTCTGCCAGGAAAAAGTTACTTGAAGAGACAAGTTCAGAGAGTCGTTCACTAGCTTTTTTCGCACTTTGCAGGTTAGTATGTTTCAAGAGCATGGCAAAGACACCATTGCCGTAATGCGCGACGATATCGCTTCTGCGAGAGGTCTTTAAGAGCATACGTGCGACAGTGCGTGTCATAAGCATAGATGCTTTGGCGACGTTCTTGTCGGACTCAAGTTCTTTGGAAAGTCTGATCATGATCAAGGTACTTTTATGTTTGAACTCTTTGATCAGGCTGCTCTCTTGTTCGATCTTATCTAAGAGATAACGTCTATTATAGACGCCGTACTGGTTGTCAAAGATGGTATCGTTCTCGACATTCTTGACAATAGAAGCAGTATCGTCATAATGGGTCTTCATCTGTTCGACCTGCTTTTTCAAGATCAGGCTGAGTCGGTCGACATCATGCTCAAGTGAGGTGATGACACTACCTGCCATCTGTGGGTCAGTATTGTCCTTGAGCTCATTTTTTCGTTTTTGAAGGACTTTCGTCATCAGTGTGATGTTTTGATAGAGGCTGGCAGAGACCTGGAGTACACTTTTGACAGAAGAGAAACCCTGTTTCAGGTTTTTTTCCAGTGCGATACTTTTTTCGTTATCGTTGTCTTCTTCAAGCTCTAGAACGGCATTTACCTGTTTATGAAAGCTTTCACTTTTGTCTTCAAGAATACGGTCAAAGTAGAGAGAGAAGTTATTTGGGGTCGGAGGAAGGTTGTCGCTGATCAGTGCCATCAACACTTCCTTGGCATAGACTTCCAGGTCACTGGCCGGGTCCTCAAATCCGCTACCGCCCATCATTGGGATAGTCTCAGAGTTATCTACTGCACTGAGATTTCGGCGCTTTTTTATTGATTCTGCCATAGTGCCCCTTTAGTTAGACGCTTTTTGAATTAAGACCTCGTCAATGATACCATAATCTTTGGCCTCTTCTGCGCTCATAAAGTTGTCACGGTCAGTATCTTTTTCCAGTTTTTTGATCGATTGCCCAGTCTGCTTAGCTAGTAGAGCATTGAGCTCAGCTTTCATGCGCAAGATCTCTTTTGCCTGGATCTCGATATCTGTCGCCTGTCCCTGGGCTCCACCGAGTGGTTGGTGGATCATGATACGTGCATGTGGTAGTGCGTAACGTTTTCCCTTCTCGCCGGAACTAAGTAAGAACGCACCCATGGATGCGGCCTGTCCGATACAGATGGTAGCGACATTGGAGCGGATGTAGTTCATCGTGTCGAAGATCGCCATACCCGAAGTGATGACACCGCCGGGTGAGTTGATGTAGAAATAGATATCTTTTTCTGGGTCTTCCGCTTCAAGAAAGAGCATCTGTGCAACGATAGTGGACGCTACTTGGTCATTGACCTCGCCACTGAGCATGATGATACGATCTTTAAGCAGACGAGAGTAGATATCATAAGAGCGTTCGCCACGTCCACTCTTCTCGATGACATATGGGATATAACTCATTACGCTTCTTTGATCTTCGCATTAAGAAGAGTACTGAGGACTTTATCTTCGACCATTGACATCTGGATAGCTGGAAGATAACCTGACTCTTTATAGTGCTCATATGCCTGAGCTGGGTCCTGGCCCATCTGCATCGCTTCATAATAGATAGTCTGCATGACTTCCTGCTCTTCGACAGCAATAGACTCTGCCTTAGCCAGTGCATCGACGATGAACGTAGCTCTGACACTTTTGCTGGCATCATCACGGAAAGTCTCACGAAGTTCCTGTACTTTCTCAGCGTTCTCTTTGATCTCGTTGAGTTCAGTCTCACTCATCTCTTGCGCTTTTTTGTTTAGCGCCATATCCATCTCCTGCTCGACAACGAAATCAGGAAGATCGAATGTGAACGTAGATACGAACGTCTCAAGAAGTTGAGGCTTCAGCTCATCATTATAAAGCTTTGAAAGAGACTCAGAGTCGAGTTGCTCTTTGATCTGCTTACGAAGCAGTTCGACAGTAGCGTTCTCGTCACCTGGGATCATCTTTTTAGCAAGAGTATCATCGATGACGACTGGCTCTTTTGCCTGGAGTGCCTTGATCTTGACCTTGAACTGTGATGCTTTTCCAGCCAGTTTGTCACTATTGTAATCTGCAGGGAAAGTGACATCGATGACCTTCTCCTCACCTTTGCTCATACCGATGACCTGCTCTTCAAAACCAGGGATGAACTGGTTACTTCCAAGACGAAGTGAGAAGTCTGTCGCAGTACCGCCTTCAAAGATCTCACCGTCGACAGAACCTTCGAAGTCGATAAGTGCTGTATCGCCTTCTACAAGTGCACGGTCCTCATCAACAGTGATGAAAGCAGCTTGTGCTTCTGCAAGTTCTTCGATACGTGCAGTGATATCATCTTCAGTAGTCGCTGGCTTCTCAAACTCTGTGACGAGTGTAGCGTAGTCTCCCAGTTCGATCACAGGGCGAAGTGCTACTTTGACAAGTACATCGATCATCTCTTCTGTCTTATCAAATTTGGCTACTTGTGGTTCACCGATCAATGAGTCATTGTGAATACCAAGCTCTTTGAGCCCTTTGTCAAGTACATCACGTAGTGATTCTGCTTCAGCATCTTGGACCAGACGCTCACCATACTGCTTCTTCACAGCACTGACTGGTACTTTTCCCTTACGGAAACCAGGTATGTTAGCTGTCTTTGTAAGCTCTTTGGCGATCCTATCTATGTTCGTGTCGATCTCGTTACGTGTGATAGCAGCGCTGATCTCAGCATTTGCTCCATTGATCTTATTGGCTTTGATGTCCATTTAGTCCCTTTGTCTTATCTTTTATTTACAGGTATGCTTCTGTAGAATTTTGGGCAATATTATCGAAAAAATACTAATAATCCCTTTATGTGTTAAATAAACAGTGAAAACCGTGGTAGTAAAAGCAGTGAGTTCTCAGCTTAGTAGTGGTATCGTTTTAGCAAATGGGTGCGATGCTCCCGCAGGTCGACGACATCAAACGACTTAATCACTATAACGGACAAGGGTAAACGAAATATGGAAGATAAAAAAGCATTTGAAGAAGCAGTCAAGACGATGATGCGCAGTGTTGGGGAAGATCCAACTCGTGAGGGTCTTGAGAAGACGCCTGAACGTGTCTTTAAATCCTATAAGTTCATGTTTGGTGGATATGATGAGGACCCGGAGGAGATCTTACGCTCGGCACTCTTTAGCAGTTCTAATGATGAGATGGTACTTATCAAAGACATCGAGCTTTACTCGACATGTGAACATCATCTTCTTCCTATTATCGGTCGGGCACATGTCGCTTATATCCCTGATGGAAAAGTAGTAGGGCTCTCAAAGATCCCTCGAGTCGTGAACATCTTTTCCCGCCGTATGCAGATCCAAGAGCAGTTGACGGAGCAGATCGCAGATGCGATCAATGAGACCATCAAGCCCAAAGGTGTGGCGGTAGTCATCCAGGCGAGACATATGTGCATGGAGATGCGAGGGGTAGAGAAGATCAACTCCACTACGACATCAAGCGCACTTCGGGGACTCTTTAAGAGTGATCTTCGTACACGTAGTGAGTTCTTTGACCTTATCAATGCTCCCGCGGGCAATAGGTATTAGAACTCTTGTTATTTGACTCCTTAAAAAAACGTATCAGTGCCGAGAGTCACTCTATTGCTTTTGGGGAAGTCACAAAGATCAGTTCGACGATCATTGTCGCGGAGGGTCTGCAGGTCAGTATCGGTGATACGGTGACCATCGTATCAAAGTTCAATGGTGATGAGACCCTGGGCATGGTGACAGAGATCGATGGTCTACGGTTCTTCATCACACCCTTTAGCTTTATAGAAGGCTTTCGTGCTGGCGATAAGGTCTATCTTGATCAAAACGGTATGAGTATTCCTGTGGGGGAGGCTCTACTGGGCAGAGTCGTCGACCCTTTTATGAACCCTATAGATGGAAAGGGTCCGATACGTAGTTCGAAGATGACGCCTATCATGAAGGCACCTATCGCGGCGATGAAACGGGGAATGATCGATGAGATCTTCAGTGTTGGTGTCAAGACGATCGATGGCCTTTTGACGTGTGGAAAAGGACAGAAACTAGGTATCTTTGCCGGAAGCGGTGTCGGTAAATCGACCTTGATGGGTATGATAGTCCGTGGCTCGAATGCACCTGTCAAGGTCGTTGCTCTGATCGGTGAGCGTGGTCGTGAGGTCCCTGAGTTCATCGAGAAGAACCTTGGGGGTAACCTGGAGAACACGGTCATCATCGTCGCGACCAGTGATGATTCACCCCTAAGACGAAAGTATGGGGCGTTCTCTGCGATGAGTGTCGCTGAATACTTTAAAGGACAGGGCAAGGACATCCTGTTTATGATGGACTCTATCACCCGTTTCGCGATGGCGCAGCGTGAGATCGGTCTGGCACTGGGTGAGCCACCGACCTCAAAAGGCTACCCGCCCTCTTCATTGACACTCTTACCGCAGCTGATGGAGCGTGCAGGTAAAGAGGATGGTAAAGGGTCTATTACCGCATTCTTTACTGTTCTTGTGGAGGGGGATGATATGAGTGATCCCATCGCTGACCAGTCACGCTCTATTCTTGATGGTCACATCGTGCTCTCCAGGGAACTGACCGATTTCGGTATCTACCCGCCTATCCATATCTTGAACTCTGCTTCACGTGTCATGAACGATATTATCAGTCCACTTCACTTTGAAGCAGCGAAAAAGTTTCGTCGACTCTATACATTGTTAAAAGAGAACGAGATGCTTATCCGTATCGGTGCCTATACGGTCGGTAGTGATAAAGAACTTGATGAGGCCATCGAGCTAAAAGAGGCGATGGAGTCCTATATGAGTCAGGGTTCGATGTATACCACCAGCTTCAAAGAGGAGATAGATACTATCCTTGCTATGATGGGAACAGACTCAGGAAAAGTGGGACGAAAAAATATAAACCTTAAAGCGTCGACCTCTTCATAAAACCTTAAGCAGAAGCTAACTCCGGATTAACTATTATTGCAGCACTAAAAGAAGACAAATTTTGTCTTATTTAAAAAAATTGATAAAGCTCGAGGGAGAAACATGCAAGTCTATATGGATAACAATGCTACAACGATGGTCGATCCCCAAGTCGTTGAAGCAATGGTCCCATTCTTCGCAGAACAGTATGGTAACCCGAACTCCATACATAAGTTCGGTACCAAGTCACATCCAGCGATCGCAAAAGCGATCGATCAGATGTATGCAGGTATCAATGCGGCAGATGCTGATGATATCATCTTTACATCATGTGCTACCGAGTCAAATAACTGGGTACTACAGTCTGTCTGGAACGACCTTATCGTCAATGGTGATAAAAACCATATCGTCACTACTGAGATAGAGCATCCATCTGTTCTTTCGACTTGTCATTTCCTTGAAGAGCAGGGCGTGAAAGTGACCTATCTTCCTGTCAATGAGCAGGGTATTGTCGAAGCCCATACGGTAAAGAGTTTCATCACGGATAAGACAGCACTTGTCACTGTGATGTGGGCAAACAATGAGACTGGTATGATCTTCCCTATCCAGGAGATCGGTGAGATCTGTAAAGAGAAGGGTGTCCTTTTCCATAGTGATGCCGTCCAAGCTGTTGGAAAGATCCCTGTCGATGTCCAGGATGTCCATGTAGACTTCCTCTCTATGTCAGCACACAAGTTTCATGGTCCTAAAGGGGTCGG
>JADGEC010000040.1 GCA_016744575.1 Sulfurimonadaceae bacterium
GTAAAACACATCGAACTATTGTGAGAAGTGTATGGTATGTCTTCATGTATAAACAACTGATGTCTTGTGATCACTGAACACTTAGCATACTTGTCTTGGACATACTCTTGTATCTCTTCGCTTATCATTCCTGTCGATTTGTAGTACCCGATCTCATCTGTATCGTCAATGCAGATGAATGTCTTGTAAGTATTCATAATGCTCCCTGTTGTAAAAATAATTTAAAAAAGTACTTTTTCTCATTTTCCAGATCGTATTTGTAATGATCTGGATAAAGTTTTTGACCCAACCATAATGCTCCTAGTATTTTGAAGAATGAAGGAGGATTGTCGATCCAGTTTATCGGCCTTGTTGGGATCAGATATACTCTTTTTTCTTTGACAGCTTTTAAGTATCTGTATTTATTCTCTTTAAATACCTTCTTGAAAAAATGCTTATTAGCTGTGATGATCACATCTGGATTCAACAGCAACAGCTTTTCAAGATCTATATTTACATGCATGTTTTTTATTTTGTTACACTTTACTGGATTAGTCGCACCTACAAGTCCTATGACTTCACTATGCACTGAATCTTCACAATCACTCTCTAGACCATTTGTACTTCTTGCATAGTACACACTCGATCTCTTTTGGACAGGTATACTCTTTTTTATCTCTTTGATAGACTTTAACTTTTCATCAATATAGGAAGACAACTCGTTTGCTCTATCTTCTTTATTCATTATCTTCCCCAGAGTGCGGTACCCCTCAACGTAACTATAGATAGAATCAAGACCTATTGCACAAGAATCAATATTTACTTTATGAAGCTTATTGGATAAGTTTGAATAATCACCGGAAGAGTTCCATAAGACGACCAAGTCTACACGCTTTTCAACTAGACTTTCAATACCTGAGAGTTTTTTAAAAGCCTCATCTTTTTTTGATATTTTCTCAGGAAACCTATACTCTTTTATAGTCTGTATCATCATGTTCAAGGGAGGGGATCTACCAGTAATATCCTTACTGATCTGCTTATAGTCCTCGCATCTCATCACCCCATCCGCATACAGTATATTAATACTTATCAGGAATAATAGAAAATATCTCATATCTACTTACCCTTCATAAATCTTGGAATACACATGTTGGAGCCGTGAAGCGTCATATCTATGCTTACATCTATCCCATAGAGTATGTTTATGTTCTCCTTAGTGATGACCTCATCGGGAGAGCCCATTGTCAAGATCTTACCCTCTTTCATCAAAACAACTTTATTGGATACCAAAAAAGCATGATCGGGATAGTGAGTTGATTTCAAGAATGTGTATCCCTGAGCTGCCAGCTCTTTTATACTCTCCAACAGTCGCATCTGATTCCCTTAATCCAGACCACTGACAGGCTCATCCATGATAAACACTTTTGCCTCTTGTGCTAATGCCCTGGATATCAATACCAACTGTTTTTGTCCACCACTTAGTTCATTATACATCTTATCTTTTAGCTCTAGGATACCGACTCTTTTGAGACACTCTTCAGCTATATCTTTATCTTTTTTACCATATTTTGAAAAAATACTCTGATAGGATATCCTGCCCATGATGACAATATCCAGGACACTATATGAAAAAGGAAGATAACTGGTCTGAGGGACATATGCCACTTTTTTGGCTAACTCTTTTTCTTTGTAAGACTTGATGTTTTTGCTGTCTAAATAGACATCACCAGTATGTGGGTCCAATAATCCCAAGAGGATCTTTATCAATGTGCTTTTTCCGGCTCCGTTGGGACCTAACAGTGATACGACATCACCCTCACTGATCTGCATATTGACATCATGAAGTATAGTCTTGTTTCCATATCCAAAGCTAATACCCTCTGCCCGTATCATCAACTGATCCCTTTTTTAGAGCTTTTCAGTGCTAACACAAAGATCGGTATACCTATCAATGATGTCAGGATCCCAATTGGGATCTCGACTTCCATAAGCATTCTTGAAAGGTCGTCTACCACCATAAGAAAGATCGCTCCCATGAGAGCTACAGTAGGAAGAAGGACTATGTTGTTCGGTCCGATCAGCAGTCTGGCAAAATGGGGGATTATCAGTCCTATCCAGCCTATCATGCCCCCGATGGAGACACTAAGAGCACTGATCAGCGTGGCAAAGAAGATGACTGCAGACCTTATCAGTCTTGTGTTGACTCCTAGGCTTTTTGCTTCATCCTCACCAAAGCTTAAGATGTTCAAGTACTTAGACATAAGGATCAGACTAAAGATCCCGATCAATAAAGGGATCGAATAGATAAAGATATCACTCGACTCCACAGAGGCCAGACTTCCCATAAGCCAGTATACGATCGATGGCAGCTTATCATAAGGATCGGCGGTATATTTGACTATAGACAGTAGCGTAGAGAAAAAGGAGCCGCTGATTATCCCACCTAAGATAAGGACCAAAGTATGATTTGTCCTATCATGATAAAGCTTTGTGATAAAGATAGCAGACAAGACTGCCAAGATACCAAAAGAGAAAGAGAATAGCTGCGTCAATACCCAGCTGTCAAAAAAAGATATTGACAGGGCTGCCCCAAATGCTGAACCAGATAAGACACCTAAGATACCAGGTGACACTAATGGGTTTATAAACATTGCTTGAAATGAGGCCCCTGCTACTGCATATGAAGCCCCTATTAACATTGCCGCTAACAACCTGGGCAGCCTGATATCAAAGATAATACTTTGAACAAGCATCATCCTTTCATTGTCCTCGACAGGAGAATCAAAAAAGTAAAAACTGAAGAGGTCCGTCAGATCTTTCATGGTGATGGTATAACTACCCAGTAGAAGAGATACTATAAACGTGATCATCAATAGTGTACTAAGAAGTATGAAAGTATTTTTCATCGTTTGACTAACAGTGAGATGTTTTGTAGATCTTTCTCTTTTAATATATCCAGCAGATCGACGATCTTCTCATACTTCACTTCTTTATCGATCGATAATATCAGTAATATCTCAGGGTCTATATAGGCACACTCTTTTTTAAAATCTTCAAAAGTCATCTTCTGACCTTTAAAAGACAAAGACTCAGTATTCAACTCTACAGAGATATTCTCCTGTTTTTGTCTTTTTTCTGCAGCTTGTGAGCTTGGCAGATCGATATTGAGAATAAACTCATCTTTTTTGAACACTGAGAAGACCATAAAGAAGATCAGTAACAAAAATACAATATCGATCAGAGGGGTCAGATCAAAAGTCAACCACTCCCTTTTTTTTCTCACTTCAATACCTCTACTGTTATTGGTACCAGCTTACTGTCTAAGAATGCCTCTAGATTATCTATCAGTCCTATAAGGTAGTTGTATGCAATATAATGAGGTATTGCCACTATCAGACCTCCAAGTGTCGTAATAAGCGCTATTGAGATACCTTTGGCAAAAATACTTGGGTCATCCAAGCCTAAAGCAGAGATGGCTTCAAAAGAGTTAAAGACACCCAATGCTGTACCAAACAGACCTATAAGAGGAGAGATAGAAGCGATTATCTTAACCGTGTTCAATCCAAATGAGAGTTTCTGCATCTTAAAGGACAATGAGTCTTTCAGCAGAGTGATGATCATGAACTTTGCACTCTTTTGTACATTGGTCTTTACTAATTCACTTTTTATCTCTTCCGTGATCAAGTGATGGTTCTTTGCATAGTACATTATATGAAAGAACTTATAGATGATGATCGAAAACCCGACTATATTGAGGAAAAGTAATATGTACATAACGACTCCGCCCTTGTCCAAATAATACATTAGATCCATATCTATCCTTCAATTGTGTATTTTATAGGTATTTGTATGATGACTGTATCTCTTTTTAAAGACTTTGGAAATGCTTTAAAAGATCCGATCCGCTTTATGATCTTTAATGCCGATCTGTCAAATATGGCGAAATATGAGTTTTCAACGATTTTCACATCTTTGATCACTCCACTGTTTAGTATAGTCAACTTGATAGTGCATCTGCCCTCGATCCCCATATTTTTGGCTGTTTTTGGAAAAAACTTGTTCTCTTGTATTGTCCTGTCTATATATGAGATATATTCATTGAAATACTCATCTTGTCGTTTTGCATCAAGAACGCGCTCTTCGGACTTATCTGACTCTACCGATCTTATCTCAGCTCTCTTATCATGATCTTTAGTCGTTATTTCTTCACTACTAGTCTTCTTTTTCTCTTCTCTCTTTTTTTCATCTGAGATATCAAGGTCCTCTTTTTTGACTACTTTTTCTGGGATAGTCTCTTTTTCAACTATTTTTTTTGGAATACTCTTTTTTTTAGCTGTGACCTCTTTATCGACTTTGATGACTTGTTCATGGACATCTCTCTTTTTGACTGAGACGACCTTCTCTTTTTTTACTATGAGCTTCTTATTGACGTTGACTACTTTTTCACTCTCTTCATGGATCATTGTCAGTGTCACGATATAGTCTGACTCCTTTTTGGTCTCCAGACCTCTCTGAGGGACAGAAAAGTTATAGAAAAGGTAAATATGCAGACTTAGCACATTTAACAATACCAGTAAGAATAGAAACGGTTTTAAAAACATTGTCTTAAACATTGTCACTGTTTTTATCCTCTCTATGATCTCTTACTTAGCTGTTATGACTGTTCAGTCAGATCTACTCGACAAAGACTCTTTTATTATCCTGTTTTTTGATCTCTGAAAAATTATCTAAATAGTCCAGATAAGCGATCAAGTATTTTCTACTTAGCGGATAGTTTTCTTTAAAGGTCCTAATATCTATATAACCCTCTTTTTTGATGATATCTCTCATTCCATGGACAAGTCCACTTAGACTCGATGCGTGAATAAAAAGGTTATGTTGAAGTCGTATGACCTGCTTTTTAGAACAGAGTGCTCTTAATATCTCATCACCCATCTTTCTATCGATATCTAAGTCATCATAGACATTATATGGAGCAGTTGGAGCGATGCCCTCCTCCTCTAAACGCTTCAACATCACCAACTCTAAAGAGCTAATAAAGTCCTCTTCTATATCTGCATTTTTGTAGAGATTTCCATCTTTTACTAAAAAGCCTTCATCTACCAACGCATATAAGACCAGTTCTACAAGACCTTCACTGGCCCACTTCAGTCTAAGTCTTATAGATGCATTGGAGAGAAGTGCAAACTGATTTTTTGTGTATATGCTTTTTATATTGTCGTAAATGATCTCTTTGGTCGTGATAGGATAGATGACAAGTGCTTTCTCATCTACAAAACAAGCTACCAACTCTTTAGCCTTGTTCAGTGCTTCTTGATGAGAGAGTGCGAAACGTTGTGCTGATGAGATCAGGCCTAGACCTCTTTTGTGCGCACTAAGCAGTATGGAGTAAGCTTTTGACATATCTTTATCCTGCAGTGCTTCAAGCAGGCGCAGTTTTTGAGACTTCTTCATAGGATCACTTACCGGGTTTAAGACCACTCCGCCAGCTACTGTGAAGTCACCCTCTCTTATTATCAGCTTCTCCCCATAGATACTAAAGATATCCTCATCACTCTTGATAGATGCAAAACCTTTAGTCAAAGCGTCCTCTGAGTCATAAAGCAGCACCTTCGCATCTATTTTTCTGGAGCCGATATAGACAGAGTAGTGTCTGTTGTGATGTAAGGTCTTCTCTTGGAGTGCAGTAAAGGAGATATCAATAGAGTCAAATCCTCTTATATATCCTTTTTTACTAATTACAGATCCACGTCTTATGTTCTTAGCATCTACATTGCTTAGGTTTATAGCCGTACGGTTTGAGATATTGGCCATCTCTGCATCTACACCGTGGACCTGCAGATTCTTTATCTTGGACTCTTTTTGTATATCGCAGATAAATACTTTCTCTTTTACTGTTATTGGTCTTCCAAGTACAGTGCCCGTCACAATAGTCCCGGCACCCTTAGCACTAAAGACCCTGTCTACATAGTATCTGAAGAAGTTCTCTTCTATCTTCGTGCTGGCATCGAGACTAAAGAGTCTCTCTTTTAGATCCTCGATAGAGATATCATCATAAATAGAGACCCCCATACTAGCCTTCAAGTCAAAGTCATATCTTGATATAAACTCTTCGACTTCCAAGAGTCTCTGCTCTAACTCTTGCTCGTCTATCAAGTCTTTTTTTGTGATGACCAAGACCGCGTTTTTCACACCAAGCAGATCTAAGATCTCCAGATGCTCTACAGTCTGCGGCTTTATACCCTCGACTGCACTTACGACTATTAGTACACAGTCAAAAGAGAACGCTCCGGCTATCATGTTCTTTACAAGCTTCTCATGTCCTGGGACATCTATAAATGCTATATTGTCATCATCTTGAGTGATGTTGGAAAAACTAAGGTCGATGGTTATCCCACGTTCTTGTTCCTCTTTTGTAGAGTCACCCTCAAAACCATTGAGTGCTTTGATAAGCGCTGTCTTACCGTGGTCGATATGTCCACATGTCCCTATTATCAGATTAGACATCTGCTATCTCTTTAACTACTTTTATTATCTGTCCGATCTGATCTTTTTTTATCGCTCTAAAGTCAAGTAAGAACTTGTCCCTTTCAATACGACCGATTATCTTTTTCTCTCTAAATAACCTTTCCATCTTGTTTTGTTTATAGTCTTTTATTCTGATGGTCAATGCGATGCTTGGAATAGTCCTGTTTGGTGTAGTACCACCACCTATGACTGTTCTAGTCTCTATAAGCTCGGACTCGCATATATCACTTATGGCGTCTTGTAAAGAGAGAGCATTTTTTCTCAGTTCATCGGTGTGCGTAAAGAGCATCTTTAAAGTAGGGACTTCATCCATCTTGCCAAGTAAGACTGAGGTAATACTCTCTTCTAGCAGTGCAAGTGTCAGCTTATCGACCCTTAACATCCTAAGAAGCTGATTTTTTTTGAGTTTAGCGATGTACTCTTTTTTCCCTACGATGATTCCCGCTTGTACACTTCCTAAAAGTTTATCACCTGAGAAGCTTAGCAGTGATGGCTCATGCTGCATATATCTTAAGACTGATGGCTCATGCTGATCTAGACCATAAGGTAGATCGACAAGATGCCCACTACCCATATCGTAGTAGTCTATGAGGCCTTTCTCTTTTGCAAGGTGGACTAGCTCAGCATACTCGACTTCACTGGAAAACCCTTCTATCGAGTAGTTTGATTTATGTACTTTCATAAGCATCGATGTCTTTTTTGTTATGTTGTCTTCATAATCATACAGGTGAGTCTTATTTGTAGTCCCGACTTCAACGAGTTTGGCACCACTGTGTCTCATGACATCTGGGACTCTAAAACTTCCCCCTATCTCTACGAGTTCACCACGACTTACTATCACCTCTTTTTTCTTTGCAAAGGTATTAAGGATCAAAAAGACTGCACTAGCATTATTGTTGACTATGAGCACATCCTCACAGCCAAGCACCTCGCGTATCACATCTGAGATATGAGAGTATCGCTCTCCTCTTTTTCCTTTAGCCAGATCGTACTCCAGATCATTGTAGCTTGTGACCAGCGCTTTTACTCTATCAAATGCTTTTTCATCTATCAGACTTCGTCCCAAGTTGGTATGGACTATCACACCAGTTGCGTTTATCAGTCTTTGAAGTGATGGGCTTGTAAGCTTGTCATACTTTTGTAAGACTGTTTGGACTAACTCTTCTTCGCTAAAGGATGTTACAGAACCATCTAAGATCTTTTCTCTTAAGTCTTGAAGGACTTCTTGAGTGATCTTGACTACAAGTGGTGTAGCCAGATCATCAAATCTTTTATCCTGAATGAACTTATCGACCTTCGGAATAGATTTTAGTAAAAACATTTTTACCCTTTTTTAGATAGTCTTTATATTTTATAGTGTAGACTCCAGTTGTACAAGATCTGGAGGGCATGTGACCCTGGTGGGCACCACAGGTTTCAAACCTGATGGAGGTCTTTGTGTAAATGCCTCGGGAGGTTCGATTCCTTCGCCTTCTCACCAGACTCAGTACACGATCATCGGTCTATCTCCTCTTGGAATTATTGAACCGATCACACACGCGTGACCGTAAGTCAGATCTTCCACTCTTTTTACATACTCTTTTGCATCTTTTTCATCCATCGACACCAGCAGTCCACCTGACGTCTGTGCATCACAAAATATCAGTCTAAACTTTTCGGCATCTGCTGTAAATGTGACCTTGTCTTCTAAATACTTCATATTTCTCTTAGTCCCGCCTGGGACCACGTCTCTCTCTGCCAGTTCAAATACATCGTTCATCACAGGGACTGTAGATGCATCTATACTAATGCTCACAGCATCATTTGTAGACTCAAAAGCGTGACCGAGCAGACCAAAGCCAGTGACATCTGTACAGGCGCTTACATCATAGTCTCCAAGCATTCTCGATGGCAGGTGACTGAGAGTCTCCATGATCTTTATAGCTTCAAGAGTAGTCTCATAGTTGAGTAGGTCTCTCTTGATGGCAGTTGTCAAGATCCCTAGACCTATGGGCTTCGTCAGGACCAGTACATGCCCTATCCTGGGCGTATTGTTCCTTAGGACACGACTAGGATGTATCATCCCTGTGACACTTAGGCCATAGTACATCTCTGGTGACTCGATAGTATGTCCACCTACCAAGACACCTCCACACTCTTTTATCTTCTCATTTCCACCCCTTAGTATCTCACTAAGGACTTCATAGCCATGATTACTCTTATCAAAACCTACGATGTTTAGAGCAGTCTTGACTTCTGCTCCCATCGCAAACACATCTGATAAAGAGTTTGCTGCTGCTATCTTTCCATATACAAATGGGTCATCCACAACAGGTGTGATAAAATCGACAGTCTGTACCAATGCTTCGTTCTCATTTATCTTATAGACAGAGGCATCTTCACTATTGTCAAATCCTACAAGCACGTTCTCATCTTCTGGTATAAGTGAGCGAATCGTTTGTTTTAGGTCACCCGGACCCATCTTCGCTGCTCAACCAGCTGCTTGAACGAACTTCGTCAATTTAGATTCGTTATTCATCTTTAGCCTTAAAAGTATTGTATTGAGTATGTGTAAGAAGTGCAGTGAAAGAGTCTATCACATCTATGTACACCTGATCCATAGGTCAATGCTACTTGTATTCTATTCATTATAAAGTTAAAGCAATCTTATTTAAGTAAAATATTTTTTACTTTTTAAGTGTTGATTAATAAATGCTTCTATAAAGGACTAGATGGAATGCTCATCAGGTCTAGATCTTGACGGTAGGATCGCTAAAAATGCTAAAAGAGAAGAGATAGCCGACTTTATGGCAGAAGATGATCTAGAGTCAGACAGCAATATTGGATGGGATAAAAAGTGGGGAGGTCTAGGTAACGACTTTGAGTCTGGTCATAGCATCCCGATCGACCCTGCCCCATTAGGGATGCAAGCTTGGGATGACACTGTTTGTAGGATCAAAAAGATCTAGTCATTTATTCGCTTAAAAAGTTTTTCTAACCACTTTTGGGCATCTTTGACCTTATCAAATCTTTGGGACTTAGCGACTTGGTCTTGACCTTCATAAAATCGGACTCTTATTCCGTCTTCGACATGATCGATCTTCGTTCTGGTGATCCTATTGAAGTTCAAGTAGACTCTATCATTTAGTTTTACGAACATATGCAGCTCCTTGTTTTATGAATTGTAACAGAATAGTCTCTCTAATCCAATTATTTTTCCTAAACAGCTGCCAGTGATCTCTCATTAAACCTATAAGTCTTGTGTGACACTTTGACCAAGATCTCTTTTTCAGATAGTGTCTTAAAAAGTTTTATAAGTGTTGGTTTAGAGATTGATACCTTTTGCATGATATCACTATAAGAGGCCACGAACTCATTGTCCTCATTTAGATCATCAAAGATATACTTGATGACCTCGACCTGTTTTGAGTCGGTGACAGCAGAGATAGTCCTAATGATATTTGACTTGTTCCGTATCTCTCGTTCTTGGATCAGTGGTAGCAGTACGTCGTGTAATGTATTTAACAACTCTTTTAGGTTTACGGGTTTTACTATGTAGTTTTCCACTTTTAACTTTATAGCATCAAGTAAATACTTTGTATCCGTATGAGCCGTTGTCAAGATAGCCGGTATATCGATGTTCTCATCTTCTTTTAAAGCTTTCAAGAACTCTATACCATTCTCGTTCTCAAGTAAGATATCTGAGATGATGACATCGACTTTTTTCTGTCTGACTACCTGCATAGCCTCCTCTGAAGTCTTTACCGCATATACCTCTTTTAAAAAATCTCCCAGCATATCTCTAGTCTGTCTTAAAAGAGAGTCATCATCTTCTAAGTAAAGTACATTAAACGCATTCAATATATTTAGATTTCTAGTCATTGTCTTTATCACCTTCCTCAATTGGGATCGTCATCGTAAAGAGAGTACATCTCTCAAAATCTCGATCTGCTATTTTATAATAAGTATTTTTACAACTGATCGTCCCATGCATATGTCTTTCCATGATCTGCTGTGACATGTAAAGTCCGATCCCAGTACCTGCACTCTTATACTTTGTGGTGTAGTATGGTTCAAACACATGAGGAAGGATCTCATCATCTATTCCCCCGCCATTATCTACTATGTTTATTCTAATATTGTTTTTAGATCTTTTCACCGTCACTTCTATAAATCGTTGATCTCTCTTTGTAGTAAGTGCATCTTTTGAGTTTGAGATGATATTTAAGAAGACCTGCGAAAGCTCATTGAAAAAACCTCGCAGCTTTACATCATGTAACATCTTTATCTGAAACTCTATTTTCTCTTTATCCAAAAGGTATTTAGAAAGCTCAAATGAGTGTTTTATACAATCTTTTAAAGAGAACTCTTCTTTGTCTCTATTTGGTTTAAAGAAACTTTGAAAATCCTCAAGAGTCTTTGACATGTTCTCTCCAAGTAGAATAGCATCATTTACTTTATTATCAAGGACCTCTGCGTTCAACTTACCCAGCTCCATCTTAGTCTGAATACCTTGGACTATCATCATAAGTGAACCTAACGGTTGTCTCCATTGATGAGCTATGTTTGCGATCATCTCACCTAAACTGGCAAGTCTAGCCTGCTGAAACATTATCAGATCTTTTTTTCGAGAGTTTCCTACTTCATCTTGGATCCTTTTCTCTAAGGACTCATTGAGTGCTAAAAGCTCTTTTGTCTTTTCATTCACGGCGTCTTCTAAACCAAAATGAAGCTTTTTAAAATGTGTGATTATGAAGATCGAGAGGATGATGGAGAACAAGAACACCCAGACAATGGAAAGATTTAAGATCACAGAGAGAGTATTAAATACCTTTTGCGTATCTCTTCTCTCACTGATCGCCATGTTTAGATCATAATTTGTCAAGTTTGTAATATATATGGAGATCGTGTTTATCTCAAAATTGATACTATTTATAAGATATGATACTCTTTCATCGTTCGCATTGGACAACTCTATGATTATCTCATCGATCAACACTTCTATATTTAGATCTTTATCATTGATATTTGAGATAATACTGTTTTGCAGTATCTTACTCTTATCTTGATCTCCTATAAAAAAAAGCTTTTTTATTATTTTAGTCACCCAGGATGTCTCATACTCTTGTGAGAACGTGATCTCTAAATATTCGTCCCAGTTCTTTTCAATAAGCTGTTTGCCTAAGTCCAGGACATCATATGCTTGTTCCAAAGTGATGTTCTTTTGGTGCACATCATATATTGTGTCCTGGATATTGACGATATATGCGTCTTTGATAGCTTCAAGTCTGATGATCGGTTTGGTCCTCTTCTCAAACAAGATATCAAAGTCATGTTTTATCGTATAAATAGATATTTGAGACAAGATTATTATTAATATCATTCCTCCTATGATTATAAAAAGTAAGAAGAATGTCTTATAGGTGAAAGCTATCTTATCTATATAGGACAGTATGTTTTTAATACTCATCGTAGACATCTATGAATTTGGAATCTTTATATTGAAACAGATAAGTCTTATTGTGCAGTTGACTGTTTTTATAATCTATATCGACACCATCTAAAATATTTTTTGGAAGACGCTTGATCTCTTTTAAGAACTTCTTTCTTGTGATGGGACCCTCTATACGCTTTAATGCTTGGACAACTGATTTAGCTGCTAAGAATGCTTCTAAAGAGACAAACCCCAGCGGTTGATCTGGAAAGTATTTCTGCATAAGTCTTTTATACTCCAGGACAACAGGTCTTGAACTATCCTTATAATTAGGGACGACTTGAGAAAAAAGTAGATTATCAGCATTATGCTCCAACTCTTTTATCATCTCATCTGCATCCCCAAAAGAGACACTACAAAACAGTGTGTTTTTAAAGACAGGGTCTTTCTTTGCTGTTTTGATGAAGAGAGCATTGGCAGTATAGGCTCCGATCATAAAGACTGCTTCGGGTCCGGAACTCTTTATCTCATGAAAAGCATGTCTTATGGAAAGGGTGTTTCTTTTATATGTCCCTTCTCCTGAAAGCTTTAGTCCTCGCTCGTTTAGTGAGTGAAGAAGTGCAACGAAACCCTCTTCTCCATAATCGTCATTTTGATAAAAGACAGCAAAGCGGGAGACGTCTCTTTTATTTCGTAAATACTCTACCGTGTAGTCGATCTCTTCTTTATAAGAACTTCTAAAGTTGACAATATCTATTCCGTTATCACTCCTTAAAAAAGAAGCTCCTGTGAATGGAGCTACAAAAGGTATCTCAGTATTTCCAATATAGGGTAATATTTTTTTTACAGTTGGAGTCCCGACAAAAGCAAAAAAAGCAAAAACATCCTTATCGATAAGTCTTTTTGTGTTCTCTACAGTAAGCTCTGGTTCATATTTGTCATCATGTACAGTAAGATCGATCTTTACGTCTCCTAGTAAGTCATCATCATTAGCATATAAGAAATATGCGCTGGCTCCACTATATACAGCGTCACCAACAGCATGCATGATCCCACTTCTTGGTATAGAAAGACCTAGTGTCATGATATCTCCATCCAATTCATCATTGTCTATATTAAAGAAGATCAGAACAAAGACGATCAATGAGATCATCATATATTTAGACACTAAGATCCTTTTTTATCGATTATAGCATAATCACTTATTATACAAAAAACAATCTATTATCACCTCGATGCGTCCAAAATAGTGGTAAAATATATTTTACAATTTAAGTATTGTCAAAGTTTTATGTCGTTAATATTGGTAATATATATTTTACCAATAGGGGTTTCAGATGCAAGAATTTGTCTACTACGATGATAGAGGGCTTGATTTTCCACTCCCTGAAAGTATATTGGTGACTACAGAACTATCAACTGCTTCGACCAGTGAGTTCATAGTATCGAACTCAACAAATGTCTATGGTGAGATAATCGCAGATGAGATAGACTTCTATATAACTAATTCTAATGACTCTGTAGCTAAGAAGATCAAGAATGTTGAAAAACTATATGAAGTAAATGCTATTCGCTTTGATATGGCACAAGACATACAATATTCACAAGATGTATCAAAAGGACTACTGCTTGTCTCAACACTAGAACAAAAAGAGGAGTTTCTAAAAGCAATAGTCCCTGATGAGTTTGACCTTTTTCATGTGACACCAGAAGTAGTCAAGTCTATATCTGGCCATATTGGCAACTTGACAGTAGTGGTAAATGACACGTTCAAAGATGCGATACTGAATGTATCTCAGCTGGTCTGGTATGGGCAGAGTGAGATGGCGACAAAACAGAGTGGTTCATTCGATCCATCTGAGAGCTCACTTGATGATGTCCTTGCGACGCTTCGTACAAATATAAGTAACTATGAGTTCAAAAAGTTCATTGTGTATGATGAGAACATCTGTCAGTATCATGGAAGAAGTGAGAAGACATGTGGAAAGTGTGCAGAGGTATGTCCGACTGTCGCTATTGAGAGAGATGATGATGTCAAAAACCTACTCTTCTCACATATCGATTGTCATGGTTGTGGTGGCTGTATATCTGTCTGTCCATCTGGAGCACTGGACTATGCTCCGCTAAATAGAGAGAGCATCTACCATATAGCCAGCTTTTACGATGGACACATCCCTTTGATAATACCTCAAAAAATGGATATCAAAAGTCTAAATATCGAGCTAAAAGAAGATGTCTTACCTTTTGCCATAGAAGGTGAGAAGTTTTTACATGAAGCGACACTACTTACCATATTACAAGAGTCAGGTTCACAGGTCGTCTTTTACTCTGATTTTTTATCTAAAGGCACCAAAGACGCTATCTCTATCTTAAATGATATCTATCAAAAGAGATACGCTATGGATGCGATCATCGTAGCCATGGACCCCAAAGAGTTAGAAGAAGCATTAGAAAAAGTCGAGTTTGTAAGTGACTCTCGGTACAGGACCAATGAACTGGGAATGAGAAAACGTGAAGTGTTCGCAAACAGACTTAAAAACGTAGTTGGTGATCTCGACTTAGGAGAGGTCAAGACTGGTGAACATATTCATTATGCACAAGTAAAGGTAAATGAAGCCAATTGTACTCTTTGTCTATCTTGTGTCGCTGCTTGTAATGTGAATGCTCTTGTAGCAAATATCGATGACAACACATTAAGGATCAACGCCAGCATCTGTACAGCATGTGGTTTTTGTGAAGTCACATGTCCTGAGAAAGATTGTTTGACGATAGAACAAGACGTCATCAAACTAGAGCCATCTTGGTTTAAAGAGAACGTACTGGCCCAAGACACTCTATTTGCCTGCGTTGAATGTGGTAAAGAGTTTGCCACTACAAAAGCAATACAAAAGATCGCCTCCATCATGTCTCCCATCTTTGCTCACGACCCAGTTAAAGAACGGACTCTCTACTGCTGTGAAGATTGCAAACCTAAAGTCATGATGAGCAGCTACATGGAAAACAAAGAGCTATATAAAACACCCGGAGAATCATTATGAACGAAGAGAGAATAAACAGATCCAGAGCTTTATACTATGCTATGTTTTCAAGATTTTTTGTCTTTACAACAAACAACACTAGATATTTTGAACTGATCGGCTTCATAGACACACTAAAAGAAAAGCCATTAGACAAAGCCTCAGCACAAGCATTTGAAGACATCAGACAACTCCTTCAGTCTGATTCTAACATCGTATTCATGACAGAGTTTGATGCCATCTTCCATTCACCAGAGACTCAAACACTCAGGACTACAGCATCATACTATGATGAAGATGTGGAGAGTGGTAAAAAAAGAGTCGAGATGCAAAACTTCTTAGCTAAGACAAAGATCAGAAGAGATGAGCGCTCTTACACTGAGTATGAGGACCATATAGGTTTTATCTTTTCTGTGATGAGTGAGTTGTGTGAGCTCATAGCCAATGGTGAAGAGCAATACAAAAACACAGCACACTGTATTTTTGAGCAGATCTTGAATGAGTTCGTCGACAGGTTTTCCAAAGAGTTATATGAGCATGAGAGTGCGAAAATATTTAAAGATGTAGTCGTATTACTCAAGTCATTCATAGAGTTTGAAAGACTTTATTTAGAAGTACAGACCCCTGATTATGACAAGACCCCGGTTGCTTTGCAACCAAAAGTCGAAGAGCTATCTGAAGAAGAGATCGCAAGAAGAGAGAAGAACAGACTACTGAGACAAAAAGGTCCAAAAGAAGAGCAAAGTGCTTGTGAGATCAACATAGCCTCTTCTGTAGAGCAGGACATCTAGTCATCTTCTACATGAGGCTGAAGTAAGATAAATCAGTTTATTTTACTTCAGTCTCATTTATGGGACTAATCACAAACAAAAGGAGACAACAATGCAAGAAAGTAGAAGAAACTTTTTCAAAAAAAGTGCATTGGTTGTTGGTGCTGCTGCTGTCGGTACCACGGCGTTAGCTGCTAATAAAGAAGAAGCTTTAGATGCTGATTCAAACGGAGTTGTTGTGGGGACATCTACTAAAAAAGAGATCCTTTACAAAAAAAGTCAAGCTTGGGAAGATTTTTATAAACAAGCTTTATAGTAACTAAGGAGAGCGTATGCTAGCTAATACATATGAAAGACTTAAGACTCAGATTGGTAGAAGGTCATTTATGAAAATGGCTGCAGTAGCTACGGCTGCTGGTGCTACCAATGCCTTTGCTAATGATGGTGTAACAAGAGCTGCCACACAAGAGGAAGTAAAAAATCCTTTTCCTGGCTCTACTAGTGTTAAGACTATCTGTACAGCATGTTCAGTCGGATGCGGTATTATCGCAGAAGTACAAAATGGTGTTTGGGTAAGACAAGAGGTCGCACAAGACCATCCTATTTCTTTAGGTGGGCACTGTTGTAAAGGTGCTGACATGATCGATATGGTCAGGTCTGAAGTCAGACTTAAACATCCAATGGTAAAAGAAGCTGGAAAATGGAAAAGACTGAGTTGGGATGATGCCTTAGACAGGATCGCTACAAAACTCAAAGCTTCTCATGAGACAGCAGGACCAGATTCAGCAATGTTTTTAGGGTCTGCAAAGATGAGTACAGAACAGGCATATTATTTTAGAAAATTTGCCGCGATGTATGGAACGAACAATATAGATCACCAAGCTCGAATCTGACATAGTGCAACAGTCGCCGGTGTGGCGAATACATGGGGTTATGGCGCTATGACCAATTCACTTGGAGATATCCAAAATGCTAAAGCAATTATCATCTTTGGAGCGAATCCTGCGGTTAATCACCCAGTTGGATTTCAACATTTTCTAAAAGCTAAGGAAAGAAACAATGCAAAAATAATTGTTATCGATCCTGTATTTACCAAGACTGCTGCAAAAGCAGACCATTACTGTCAAGTAAGACCAGGTACTGATATTCCATTTATGTACGGAATGCTCCATCTTATTTTCAAAAATGGCTGGCATGATGAGAAGTTCATCAGTGACAGAGTCTACGGTATGGAAGACGTAATGGAAGAAGCTAAAAAGTGGAATCCTAAAAAAGTCGAAGATGTGACTGGTGTACCAGCTGATCAACTTATACAGGTCACAACATTATATGCTAGATCTACTCCAGGTACTTTGATCTGGGCGATGGGTCTGACTCAGCATTCAAACGGAAGTTCGAATACTAGACTTGCTCCTATCTTACAACTCGCTCTTGGAAACATGGGTGTTGAAGGTGGTGGGACAAATATTCTAAGAGGTCACGATAATGTTCAAGGTGCAACGGATATGGCTTGTCTATCTGACACGTTACCTGGTTACTATGGCTTAAGTGATGGTGCATGGCAATACTTCGCTTCATCTTGGGGTGTTGACTATGAATGGCTATCTGGAAGATTTAAAAGTAAAGAGTGGATGGGCAAAAAAGGATTTACCCTTGCACGTTGGTGGGCTGGTGTACTAGATGGTAAAGATGGTAATGATCAAATCCATAACGCCGGAACTAATCTTAAAAATCTTTTTGTGATGGGTAATGGTATTACTTCCATTGCGCAGCAGGCTAAGGTAAAAGAGGGTCTAGATAACCTGGATATGATCGTACTTTGTGATCCTTTTGTGAATGAAGCAGCAATTTTAACTGACAAACAAGACGATGTATTTATTTTACCAGCTGCTACTCAGTTTGAGACATCTGGATCTGTCACTGCGACTAATAGATCAGTTCAGTGGAGAAATAAAGTAGTCGAGCCGATGTATGAGTCAAAGACTGACCATGACATTATGTTTGAACTGGCAAAAAGACTCGGTTTTTACGATGAGTATACTGCCGGGATGAAGATCAAAGAGAATAAACAAGATTACACATGGCCTGAAGACGCTACTGATGAGATCGCAAGGATCATCAAGACTATTGGTCTGACTGGCTGGACTGCGAAGAGGATCAAAAGCCATAATGAGAACTGGCATATGTTTGATCAGATCTCTGGACGCGGATACGGCAAGATGAAGGGTGAATATTATGGTCTCCCTTGGCCAGCATGGACAGAGACTCATGGTGGCAGCCCACTACTATATAACATCAACAGAAGTGTTGCTGAAGGTGGTATGGGATTTAGAAATAGATTTGGCTTAGAACATGATGGTCAAGATCTACTTGCAGGTGCAGGAAGTGCTCCTAAAGGTTCTGTACAAAAAGACGGTTATCCTGAGATCACAGCCGTTAATATTGAAGAAGTCCTTGGTATCAAGCTAACTGCTGATGAGAAAAAAAGAATTGGTAAAAACTGGAAAGTCGATACCTCTAATATTATCGCCGAGAAATGTATGGAACAAGGTATAGCTCCTTATGGAAATGCTAAAGCGAGAGCTAAAGTATGGACATTCCCTGACCAGATCCCGATGCACAGAGAGCCTTTACACTCTCCACGATCAGACTTAGCCAAAGAGTATCCGTCATTTGATGATAAAGAGAACCACTTTAGAGTCGATACTAAATATATATCTAAGCAGACTGAACAAGATTGGTCGAAAGACTTTCCTATCAACCTTGTAACAGGAAGACTTGTAAATATGAATGGTGCAGGTATGGAAAATAGAGCAAGTAAATATTTAGCTGCCCTGACTCCTGAGATGTTCTGTAGTATTAACCCTGATCTAGCAGGTAAGTATGGCATCAGAGATGGTTCGATGATGTGGATCCATTCACCTGAAGGCACGAAAATAAAAGTCAAAGCTAAGTATTCTCATTCAGTACCTGAAGACAGGATCTTTATGCCGTTCCATTTTGCTGGTCATTTTCAAGGTGAGGATCTATCTCATAAGTATCCGAAAGGAACTAAACCTTATGCTATTGGAGAGAGTGCTAATACTGTTACCAACTACGGTTATGACATTGTCACTCAGATCCCTGAGACTAAAGGCGGATTATGCCGCATAGAATTCGCGTAAGGAGATGGTTATGAGTGATATTGGAAACGCAAGATTAAAATTCTATTGTGACGAGCATAGATGTATCTCTTGTGATGGTTGTTCAGTAGCTTGTGCGGAAGCGCATGAGTTACCGGCGAACATCAACAGAAGAAAAGTAGTGACGATGAATGAGGGTATCTTTGGTTTAGAATACTCTCTGTCTATTGCTTGTATGCACTGTACAGATGCTCCTTGTGAACAGGTCTGTCCAACTGATTGTTTTTACATCAGAGAAGACGGTATCGTATTACATGACAAAGATAAATGTATCGGTTGTGCCTATTGTCTATATGCCTGTCCTTTTGGAGCTCCGCAGTTCCCTCAAGATGGTGCGTTTAGCATAAAAGGTGTGATGGATAAATGTACTATGTGTGCTGGTGGTCCAGAAGAGACCAACTCAGACAAAGAGAGAGAGCTATACGGTCAAAATCGAATAGCAGAAGGTAAGGTGCCAGTATGTGCAGCTATGTGTTCGACTAAAGCATTGCTTGTTGGTGATTCAGCAGAGATATCTGATATCTATAGAGAAAGAGTATTGTCAATTGGTCACGGTGCTAAAACACAACCTTATGGATGGTCAACAGCATATGGTTCTAAGATATAGGACATCATTATGAAAAGTAAATATATCATAATCGCTCTTTTAGCACTTTCGTCACTTGCCTTTGGGTACAGTGACAGTGTTGTGTGGAGTGATAATCTAGTTGATAATATCCTTGGTTACGATAAAGAAGGTTCATTACATCTAGGACAGTATTTTACGATTCTACAAAGTACATATTTTAAACCACTGTTTTTTGGTGTTCTATTTGGAGTACCAGCAATATTTCTTATTCACTATCTGATAATCGGTCCCATGATCTTTTCTCATGATAGGAAGAAGATCTATGTATTTACTTTGTTTAACAGGATCGTTCATGCTATCGCAGGTATTGCATTTATTTTGATAATACCTACTGGTCTCATAATGATGTTTGCGACTACTTTTGGTGGTGGGGAATTTGTTAGGATATGTAAAGATATCCATGCTATCTCAACACTTCTGTTTATTGTGAGTATTGTTCCTATGTTTTTGATGTGGCTGCGACCTATGCTGCCATCTTCAGATGACATAAAATGGATGATGATCTTAGGTGGTTATCTAAATAAAAGAAAAGATCCAGTACCTGCGGGTAGATTTAATGCAGGTCAAAAAATGTGGTTCTGGCTCGCCACTTTAGGTGGATTTCTTATGATAGGTACCGGTGTGGCTATGTATTTTCAAGACTTTAGACTTGATATATTAGTTTCAAACAGTATCTCTCAAATAGATTTTTTAAGAGCAAGTGCTATTATACATAATGTGTTAGGATTAGCTGTTTTAGCGCTGTTTTTAACGCATATCTATATGTCAGTGTTTGCCATTAAAGGTGCTATCCACAGTATGATAAATGGTTATAAAGAAGAAGAAGAGGTCGAGATCCTTCATAGCTCATATTATAAAGAGCTAAAAGAGAAAGGCGAGGCCTAACCGATAGATCAGGGCACTCCTCCATCTTGTTGGGGGGGGGTTCTTTTTTTATTACTTTAAATATGCGATATCAGCATATTAATATATTCAAATATGCATTATCAGCATAATTAAAAAGGTACAAAATGTCTAATAGTCAATATTTAAAGACGATCATCATCGACAAAGTAAACGGTGACACGATCACAGAAGTAGAGGATCTGACTATTGATGAAGCTAGGCTAAACGTTCACCTTAATGGTGAGAAGATCATATCTATGATGTGTATACCTAAAGACCAAAAGGCTCATGCCATCGGCTTTTTGATGAGCGAGAACGTGATCACCGATATAAGTGATGTTGAGTCTATTGAAGTAAGTGAAGATGGTCTAAGAGTCGATATCAAAGCAGCAGTTGATACTGACTCTCTACAAAACCTATATAAAGAGAAGACCCTCGTAAGCGGTTGTGGTGGAGGGATCACCGGCAATATAGCCGGTAGTCTAGAAATACCATTTAACCAAACTAATTTTGTGATTAGTCCAGAAGTGATCAGCGATGAAGTCAAGAAGTTCTACGCTGATAGTGAACTCTATAAACTGACAGGTTGCGTACATAAAGCAATGCTGTTCTTAGAAGATAAAAGTGTGATAACTGCCGAAGATATCGGAAGACATAATGCGATAGATAAAGTCGTAGGAAAATGTAAGCTTCAAGGTCTTGATACGACCAAGTCAGTTCTATTTGTAAGTGGAAGACTCAGCTCTGAGATGGTAGTCAAAAGTGTTATGCACAGGATACCTATAGTCGTCTCCAGGACCGCACCGACATACCTTGGAGTCCAGACAGCGAACACACATGGAATAACTCTCATAGGCTTTGCTAGAGGAAGAAAGATGAACATCTATACTCATAGCGGAAGAATCCATGAATGATCCGACTCAGATCTTTAAAAAATATCTAAATGACAATGGAAAGATCGACTGTCTGGATGCTTTTAGATTAGCTAGAGAATTAGGCATAGTACCTGGAGAGATAGCAGCACTTACCAAAAGACACAATATAAAGATCGACAATTGTGAACTTGGTGTCTTTGGCAGTAATGACTTTGGCGAGAGAAGAGATGACATATATGAAAGACTATCTTCAAAAGCTAATACTGAAAAACAGATAGAGTGTTCTGCAGCCTGGGAAGTAGCTCAAGAGTTCTCTTTGAAAAAGGTTGGTTCGACTACAAAAAATAGTGACATTGAAGTCATATATTGTCAGCTTGGATGTTTTAGAACAAGGATTCACCATGGTAGTAAAAGTTAAGGCGTGGATAGAAGATGATAAAGAGAACCTGATCTTTGGTGGGGGCAAGACTCAGGTCTTAGAGTTGATAGATGAGACAGGTTCCATCTCAGAAGCGTCCAAGAGAGTGGGCATGAACTATAAAAAAGCCTGGACACATATAAAAATACTTCAAGAGTACATCGAAGACGATCTGGTCGTCGTAAGTAAAGGACGAGAGTCTGGTGGTACTACACTCACACCTAAAGCAAAAGAGCTTATTACAAAATACAAGCAGTTAGAACTTGAGATCAAAGAGTTCTCGATCAAAAGATTTGAAGAGATATTCATCGATGAAGGTACTGTGATCCACTGTAGTAAGGATAAGTAAGATGCATAGACTGAACGCTTTGGACTACCCTGGGGCAGACGACCTACAGGTCTCAAGATCACTTAGTATCGAGACATTAGACACAAATGATGAGTATGAGACTCTGAGTAAAGAGCTTACATCAAGCTTCGGTCTATCTTCCCTACATACTTTCTCTTTCTCAAAAGAGGGATTTTTAGGTCTGATGCTCGAGTTAAAGAGTGATATAGCAGTCAGTCTTGGTGAGAGTGAGGCTGTCATCAAAGCAGCCGAGCTTTATGGATCACTGGGTTTCAAAGTGACTTATATAGGCCTTTTACCTGATGGGTCTATTGACTATGACAGTATTGGGTCTCTAAAAGCAAAATATCTGTTCTTATCATCCTACATCATCGATACCTATGTAAAAGTCGATCTCAAAATGATTAGAAAAGAGTTTAGTGGGACTATTATCTCAAATATATCCGCGACACTGGATGTTTCTGATTGTGATGTGGCTTATTTTGATGTCTATAGATTAAGCGGTTATTCCACACACTCTGTATTACTTCATAATAGTCTCTTTGAAGAGCAATACATAGCAAACATAGATACTCTGGGAGTGCGACTGATCTCAGAGGCTCTGAGTAAAGAGCGGGCCCTGATCACTTGTAAAGAAGAGTTTATAAAAGTCCTATCTGAGACTTTAAAGGATGACCTTATCTTTTTTGTAGACCCAGGATCGACATTGGGAAATGTCGTGCATTTTGGACTCAAAGGGATCAAGGCAAGAGAGGTGATAAGAAATCTAAGTCTATCAAATATCTTTGTGACAAATGGAGAAGGATGTTCTTTAGGCCTTTCACGTCCATCTAGGACGATCCAAGTCATGGGTCATACGGAGTCGCAAAGCAGACAGGCCTTGTCTTTGTCTTTTCATAAAGACCTTAGTAGTGATGAGATCCGTTATGTCGTATCAAAGTTAAGCAGATCATACAGACAGATAAAGGCGTTACATGAATAAGTATTTAGACTTTAAGGATGCAGTCGCTTTGTCATTAGACATCGCAACGACTACAGACCTTCAAGAGATCGTTCACATAGAAAACGCTATTGGCAGGGTCTTAGCAGAAGAGATCATTTGTATAAAAGACCTCCCATCGTTCAATAACTCTGCGATGGATGGTTTTGCCATCAAAGCTACCGATGCAGGCAAAAGACTTAAGATAGTCAAGACTGTCCTGGCAGGTGAGAACGTCGATGGATGCTTGGGAGCAGATGAGTGCTATAAGATCATGACAGGCGCAAAGGTCCCAGATGATGCAGATACCATCATCCCAATAGAAGATGTGCTAGATCACAAAGATGGTGCAGTCACGATCAAAGACGATGTAGTGAAGAATGCCTGTTTACGGTTTAAAGGTGAGGAAAAAGCCTCCAAAGACCAGCTATTTCATAAAGGTGAGATCGTCACATCAGGGATGGTCGCCGTATTAGCATCTCAGGGCATCACGATGCTCTCACTCTATAAGAAGCTGACTATCGCTGTCGTATCCACAGGTAACGAGTTAAAAGAGCCATGGGAGAGCGCAGATGCAGATGAGATCTATAACTGTAACTCGTACGCGATCATCTCACTCCTACGGGAAAAAGGCCTAGAAGCGACCTATACAGGTCTCATACCTGATTCACTTGAGCAGTCCATATCCTTTATTGCGGGGCTCAAAAGCTACGATGTCATAATCACTACAGGTGGTATCTCCATGGGAGATGCAGATTTTATGGCGGAAGCCTTTCAAAGTAATGGTCTCGATATAGCATTTCATGGTGTAAACATCAAACCAGGCCGCCCTATTATGATGGGAAAGATGGAAAAGACTTTTGTCATGAGTCTACCTGGTAATCCACTGACTGCAATGGTAAACATGCATCTTTTTGCACTTCCGGTCCTCAATAAGATGCAAGGTTCTTTATCCATCTACCATGATATCGACATCGCTAAGAACGTCAAGGGTTTTAAGACAAAACCGGGTCGAGTGAATGTCGTACTGGGAACGTATAGACATGGAGAGTATGAAGTGACTCAGAACAATAGATATGGCTCAGGAATGATCACAGTCTTGCATGATAGCGATTGTATTCTTGTGACTGACGAAAAAAAGTCGTTGATCTCAGAACATGAAAGTGTCAAGGTGATCCGATTCAATTGCTCATACACAAAGGACCATGTCGATATATTTAACTAAAAAGAAAAGAAGATGAATAAAAAAAAGTCATTGACTCTAGGACTAAGTGCCCTACTCGCCTCCAGCATATCAGCAAAAGAGATAGTAACAGTATTTCATGCTGGTAGTCTAAGCGTTCCATTTGCCGATATGGAGAGAGCATTTGAGGCGAAGTATCCTCAGTATGATGTACAGAGAGAAGCGAGTGGAAGTAGAGCTGCCGCTAGAAAGATCTCAGAGATAGGTAAAGCTGCTGATGTCATGGCAAGTGCTGATCACAATGTGATCGACAACCTACTTATCCCCGATCATGCAAAGTTCAAAGCACAGTTTGCGACAAATGAGATGGCAATAGCCTATACCTCAAAAGCAAAATACGCTGATGAGATCGATTCAGAGAACTGGCCAGAGATCTTTCTAAGAGATGGTGTAAAAGTCGGACACTCAAATCCAAATATGGACCCCTGTGGATATAGGTCTATTCTAGTGACAAAACTGGCGGAAGATCATTACAAGATCCCAGATCTTTATACAAGACTATTTGGCTACGGCGACTCCTATAAAGTAGGCGAAGAGGATAAAGACAAAGTCATCGTAAGACCAAAAGAGACAGATCTGCTCGGACTTATTGAAGCTAACGCATATGATTATCTCTATATCTATAGATCAGTCGCCCAACAACATGGTCTCGACTATATCACGCTTCCAAAGCAAGTATCTCTCAAAGACGAAGAGTTCAAAGATCTCTATAAGCGTGCCACCTTTGACATCAGTGGGAAAAGACCTGGTCAATTCATCACGAAAAAAGGTGAAGCTATGGTATATGGCATCACAGTCGCAGAGAATATGAGATCACCTAGAAACAGAGAAGGGGCAATCAGGTTTGTAGACTTTGTACTCTCAAATGAAGGTCAAGCGATCATGGTCAAAAATGGTCAGGGGGTCATCTCGCCTCCAATTATTTCTGGCGATGCTTCTATCATCGGAAAATAAAAAAATGGACTACTTAAAGATACAAGACCTGTCCAGCGATACAGGTGACTTTTCGCTAAAAAACATAGACTTAGAGATACAGAAGAACGAGTACTTTGTCCTTCTTGGTCAAAGTGGAAGCGGAAAGACGATGTTGCTGGAGACTATCGCTGGATTAAACCCATGTGATGGAAGTATTATCTATAAAGGTGAAGATATCTCTCTGAAGCCAACAGAAAAGAGAGAGATAGGTTTTGTCTATCAGGATTTTGCACTCTTTCCAAATCTCAATGTGGAAGAGAACATCAGGTTTTCATCTAAGTATAAAAAGATAGAAGATGCAGAGGAGTTGTTTAAAGATATCGTAGGGTTTTTAAGACTTGCGCCTCTACTTAAGCGCGATACTCAAGATCTAAGTGGTGGAGAGAAACAACGCGTTGCAATAGCTAGAGCTATCTTTTCCAGACCTAAGATACTGCTTTTAGACGAGCCCTTAAGTGCTATTGATCCGACTTTTAGAAATACGATCATGAAGAGTCTAAAAGATATTCATAAAAGATATGATGTCATCACTATTCATGTGACACATAACTTTAGAGAAGCATCGTACCTAGCTGATAAGATCGCGATCATCATAGACGGTAAGATCAAGCAAGTCGGAGCGGCAAAGGATGTCCTAAACCATCCAGCCACCATTGAGGTGGCAAAGTTTTTAGGTTTTAAAAATATCTTTCCAATAACAATGCTTGGATATGGCTCTTCCTCAGAAGTATACTCGATAGATCCCAATATGATCAGAGTAGCTAACGATGGAGGACTTAAGACTGATTATCTCTTTGATGGAGTAGTCGATGAGTGTATGGGGGTCGTAGATCACTACAAGCTCTTTGTCAAAGTCAAACAACATCTATTTTTTATAAAGGTCTTAAAAAGAGATCATGACGAGTGCTACGCAAATAGAGACAGTGTCATTCAAATAGGATTTGATAAAAAAGACATCAGTTTGATCTAGACGGTCGTTTTTGATCTGAACACCTATTTTGATCAAATAAAAGTACTGAGTTGAAGCTCTAGAAAAGGAGAAATAAGATGAAAGCAATACCCCAAAGTAACCTATTCAACATGACTTTAGTAGTATTGGCACTGATCATAGTATTTTTCCTTAGTGTTCCTATTATAAAGGTCTTTATAGGTGTGGGAAGCGAAAAGCTTCTTGAGACTATAAAAGATGCAGAAGCGATCGATTCTATTTTCCTTACTATGAAAGTATCTGCCTGGGCTATGCTCTTTGTACTCTTTACGGGTCTACCACTCGCTTATATTATTGCCAGGTTTGATTTTTATGGGAAAAGCCTACTAGAGACACTGATCGATATTCCAGTGATGATACCGCACACAGCTGCAGGTATTGCTCTTCTTACGACCTTTGGAGACACAAGTATAGGTGAGTTCTTTAAGGTCTTTGGCATTGAGTTCATAGGTACTGAATATGGGATAATGATAGCTA
>JADGEC010000041.1 GCA_016744575.1 Sulfurimonadaceae bacterium
CTCTTCTTGTGCGTATAGAGCGCTAGAAAAGATAAGAAATAGATGGACAAATAAGATCCGTGTGCTAGACATCATACGAGCCATATCAATACATATTGTCGAGGGTTTACATGAAATAGTGCTATCATATAATATTATATAATAAAACGAATGATAGATGGTTGTTTGTGCGTTGTTCAAGCTCTCGTTAGAAAAAGTTTAGTAAACGATCATATCATCACAAAGCTCTTATTATAAAAGGCAGATCGATGAGAAGAGTGTTTATCTTTATCATGATGATCATCATCCTATTGTTAGTGATCTTCAAGATAACAGATAAAGAGCCGCAGGTATTAGAGAATATCAGATACTCCACAGTACCAGTCGCGGTCGACTCATTGTTTCATATTGCCTATTCGGAAGATATGTTTAAAGATCTCGGTCTTGATGTAGAGTCTCGATTAAACCCAGATGGTAAAAGTTCTTTAGAGGATCTTTTTGAGAATAGAGCGGACATCATCGCTGTTACGGCTACACCTATAGTATATAAGAGTTTTGAGAGGGACGATATCTATATCTTAGCTGATATCAAACATACCGATATACATAAAGTCATCGTGAGAAAAAGTAGTGGCATCAATAGTGTCGAAGATCTAAAGGGTAAGAAGATCGCCGTGATGAAAGGTACATCAGCTGAGTTTTTCATGGATACTTTTTTGTCCTTTAACAATATAGACCCAAAACATCTTGACTTGGTCAAATCTTTGAACGCACCTCAAAAACTTGATGCTTTTTTAAAAGATGAGATCGATGGCTTTTTCTGTTGGGAACCTTTTATAGCTAAAGCAAAAAAAGCATTAGGTGATGATGCCCTGATCTTAGTAAATAAAGATGTGTTTGTAGGCTCATGGCTGATCGTCGCAAAAAAAGAGTTTGTAGATAAGGAGCCGCAAAAAGTAAAAGGCTTTTTAAGTGCTTTACATAAAGCAGAAGGCTTTGTCAAAGATGATAGAGAAGCTTCCATCAAGATATACTCCCAGATCTCTGGAGTCGACATAGAGATAGCTAAGAAGTTATTTAGTCCTGAAGGCTACAGTATGAAGCTTGATGAGTCACTGTTGAACCTTCTGGAAGATCAGGCACAATGGAGTATTGATTATCAGTACATCGATACTGGACCAATTCCAAATTATCTTAAGATGATCTATACGCAAAGCCTTAAAGAGATCGATCCAGATGCTGTGACGATCATTGGGTATCAGTGATGGGAATAAAAAATATCATCTATCTTATTGGCTTGCTGATCTTTATAGGATTTTTTCTATTAGGTCTTGTCAGCATGAAAAACTCACAAAGGTTGATAGAAGCACATGATCGTACCGCGAGCTATAACGAGAGCGTAGTAAATGCCGTGAAAGTAGCGGTATTGTCTCATGAATATGTCGTACAGCCTTATGAAAGGATCGAATACCAATTAAATAGACGATTTGAACTGTTAGCGTCAAATACCTTTGGATCAAAAGCAATTGAGATCAAAGTCGGATTATTGAAAAGATCACTAGATAGATTAAAAAAAATAGATACGACAAAGGAAATAACACTCAATCAAAGACTGTTGGGAAAGATAAAGCTCTATTCCAATCAGATCGTCCTGGAGATATTTCATGAGATCAAACAGTTGAACGAAAATATAAATATGCTGCACGAACAATCTACCAGACTGACATGGGCCATCATAATATTTACTATTTTTAGTGTACTTGTACTGTTTCTATTTTTGATAAAAAAGATCATCAATCCTTTAGATCAGATAAGTGAGGGGGTCAATAAGATCCGACAGGGAGACCTCGAGCATAAGATCACATCTCATCCTGGTATGTTCAAGGAGTTCAGGTCACTGATCACATCCCTTAATCAGACCTCTCAAGACCTTGAAAGTAATCTGACTGCATTAAAGCAGAGTAAACAGGAGTTGGAGACGATCTTCAACGAAGCCCCGACTCCGATGGCTATTCATAATGAGGATGGTAAGATCATTATGATAAACAATGTGTGGGAGGAACTGACAGGTTATACGCATGCTGATATAGATACTGTTGCCAAATGGACCAGTAAAGTAGCGCCGGATGATACTGCTCCGAGAAAGGAACATATCGAGGAGCTATACGATATCACCCATAGAATAGATGAAGGTGAGTTCGAGGTGACCACAAAAGAGGGTGAGAAGATCATCTGGGCATTTAGTTCGGCTCCACTAGGGACTATAGATGGAAGGCGTGTTCTTATATCATCAGCTATGGACATCACAGAACTAAAGCGTAAAGATAAGTTATTGATCGTCCAGTCACGCCATGCAGCGATGGGTGAGATGATCGGTATGATCGCGCATCAATGGCGCCAACCATTGGCTATCATTGCGATGGATGCGAACAATATGTTGCTTGATATCGCCCTTGATGCCTCCGATGTCAGGGCAGTAGAGAAGTATGCAAGAAACACACTTGACCAGACGCAGCACCTCTCCAAGACGATCGATGATTTCAGGAACTTCTTCAAGCCTGATAAAGCGATCGCGAATATCAGATTACAAGATATCATCGATGAGACTTACTCGATAGTAAAAGATAGTCTGAAGAACCACAGTATCACACTTAAGACTTCCAATGAGTCCAAAGCAGAAGTCGCTGCTTACTCTAGAGAGTTGATGCAGGTGTTCATCAACATCATCAACAATGCCAAAGATGCTTTACTGGCAGAGAAGAGAAAAGAGGCAGTGATAACGTTAAAGGTCTATGATGATGAGCAGTACGTCAACACAGAGATCTGTGATAACGGCAGGGGTATCGATGAGGATGTCCTGCCAAAGATATTCGATCCCTATTTCAGTACGAAAGATGAGAAGACAGGTACAGGTCTTGGTCTGTACATGAGTAAGATGATCATCGAAGAACACTTACATGGCATCATAGAAGCTAGGAATACAGACAAAGGTGCATGTCTCACCATTAGATTGTTGAGGATCAAAGAGCATGATAGATCAGTTGAAGACAGATATTCTTGCACTTAGGCAAAAGAGTTCACTATCTTATATGTCGAAGATGAAGTAGGGTTGCGTGAAAAGATCGCAAGTTTTTTAAGTAAGATCTTTAAAGATGTCGAAACGGCCAGCGATGGAGTCGAGGGACTCGAAAAATATCACCACGCTTCATTTGATATCATCATCACAGATATCCTTATGCTGAATATGAAGCATCTGCCTATTTTGACACAGCCCCTTTGACATCTGCATATGACTATATCCACTATTTTAAAGCTTTTGTTTATAGATCGTTTATGATTCGTTTTAATAGTGTAAAGAAAAAGTAGTTAAGATAGTCTTGTTCTTAAAAAAGGAGGAACACGATCATGAAGACTTATTGGATCTTTTTTACAATACTGGTGATATTTTCTACAACAGTGATGGGAGCAAATATGGTGACCTCTAAGACTGAGTCTGAAGGTGTTTCAGCCAAAAATAGTAAGGCCTACTTTGCAGGTGGGTGCTTTTGGGGCGTGGAGTATCTATTTGAGAAGAAGAAGGGGGTGCTTGATGCGCGCTCAGGTTATATGGGTGGTAAGCTCGAAGACCCGACTTACCAGGATATCAGTTATAAGGATACCGGTCATGTTGAGGTCGTCGAAGTAGAGTATGACTCGACACAAGTCACTTACGAGGAGCTTGCCAGACTCTTTTTCGAGATCCATGACCCTACCCAGAAAGATGGTCAAGGCCCCGATATTGGTGATCAATACCTCTCTGTAGTCTTCTATAACGATGAGGCTGAGAGAGAAGTGGCAGAGGGTCTGATAAAGATCCTTGAAGGTAAACAATATGACATCGCGACTAAGCTGAGAAAAGTAGATACTTTCTGGAAAGCGGAAGAGTATCATCAGGATTATTATACAAAAACAAAAAAACTGCCGTATTGCCACAGTTATACAAAAAGATTTTGATCTCACTTTGGCTATAATCTGGGAAAATTTATCGGGCACTGACACTGTCTGAAAGAAGAGTACGTATGAAGTTTATCGAAACACGAGGAAACGATGGGATCAATCCTAAGAAAGTCACTTTCTCTGAAGCTATTTTAAATCCAATTGCCTCATTCGGCGGTCTCTATGTCCCAAAGCGTTTGCCGGAACTTGGTGACGCATTTTTAGAGCAACATGTCGGTTCTGACTATAAGGTCCTGGCAAAAGCCATCTTAGAGGCTTTTGAGATCGATATAGAGAGTAGTGTGATCGATGAGGCATTGGCACTTTATGACGGTTTTGATGACCCTTCCAATCCGGTCCCTGTTGTAAAGATCAAAGAGAACCTTTATGTCAGTGAACTCTATCACGGTCCGACTCGTGCGTTCAAAGATATGGCGCTTCAGCCTTTTGGCCTCATACTCTCCTCGATCGCACAAAAACGTAAAGAGAACTATCTTATCCTCGCAGCGACCAGTGGTGATACTGGTCCTGCTGCGCTTGAGACTTTTAAGGACCGTGAAAATGTCAAAGTCGCCTGTATGTACCCTTCAGGAGGGACATCGGATGTCCAGCGACTTCAGATGGTGACTGAGGATGCAAAAAATCTGAAAGTCATCGGTATCAAAGGTAATTTTGACGATGCGCAGAGTGCATTGAAAGAGCTGTTGGCTTCAAAGACCTTCAAGGCCAAGCTTAAAGAGAAGCATATCTCACTCTCTGCAGCGAACTCTGTCAACTTCGGTCGCATCATCTTTCAGATCATCTACCATATTCACAACTACCTTGAGCTCGTCCGTCAGGATGTCATCACACTTGGCGAGAAGATCTATCTTAATGTCCCAAGTGGTAACTTCGGTAATGTACTTGGTGGCTACTATGCTCTTAAGATGGGACTTCCGGTAGAGAGACTTGTCATCGCTTCAAACGAGAACAATGTCCTGACCCATCTAGTCAACACTGGTAGATATGATATGCGTGGTCAGGAACTTATCCCTACGACTTCTCCGGCGATGGATATCCTTAAATCCTCTAATGTCGAGCGAGTACTCTTTGACCTCTATGGGCCGGAGCGGACGAAGGCATTGATGGAGCAGCTTGACAGCGAGAAGATGTATGCTCTCTCATCAGAAGAACTTGTAGAGCTTCAAGACATCTTTGTCGCAGATTACTGTACTGGTGATGAGGGTAAGGAGTATATTCGTAAGGCATTTGAAGAGGGTTATCTGATGGACCCACATACTGCCACTTGTCTTAAGGCTTATGAGACCTGTTGTGTAAAACCACTTAAGACCATCATCTACTCTACCGCTGAGTGGACCAAGTTTTCACCTACCATTGCCAATTCATTGACTGGTGAGAAAGATATCAGGGATATTGAGGCGCTTAACTCGATCGCTAAAGAGGCAGGTATCACCATTCCTCCGACGATCAAGGGCCTTTTTGATAAGAAGATAATACAGAAGTCAGTGATAGAGAAAGAGGATATTGAAGCGGAGATATTAAAGTTCCTCTAAGAGCCCGTTTGACTTGCTTTAGGCGGACGAATAGAGTTTTAGGCTGTTGATACAATCTTTTTTCGTTCGATTTAGTTTTATAATAGTATGATACTCTATATAGCATAAGCTAGAAAGGAGTATCGATAGATGTCACGACTTCCTGATACCCTTAACAGCTACTGGCTCTGGAAAGAGATCTCGAATAAGCTGAACCTCTCTAACCCGCTCTATAAATATTGGAAACAGACCCCAAATATCAAACTCAATAACAAATATATTTTTTTAAAAAAAGAGCATCTTCCGGACAAATATATGCATATAGAAGAGCAGCTTACAGATCTCTCAGGTTACCTTCCCATCCGTTATGCCTCTGATCAGCTTCACATCGATGCTCACGTCTTTAGTTCCGATAAGATGCGGTTGCACAGTAAGTTTGAGTATAAGTATGTCGAAGCATTGAAGTTTGTCAATATCAGTCGTTTTTTTACGGAGTATGGCATCAAACCGGAGAAGAACAGTCTGTTGCATCTGGGAAGACTCAAAGACCTTGAGATCACCGCCGATTCGATGTTCTATCGGCTGACAGATGACTATGGACTAGTCGTCTATCCTCCGCGTTAGTAGGTCTTTCGATCACCCTTAACCGTGTTCGTTACCATCTTTTTTTAGAGACATACTAGTCTCCATGTTCGCGATCTCTTTATCACCATCGATCATGATCTCCGGATCTTGTTCCAAGGCTTTTTGTTTGATCTTATCTGGGTACTCTATATGCTCAAGGATGTATTTGATACAGTTGATCCTTGCTTTTTTCTTGTTGTCAGAACGGATGATGGCCCATGGGGCATAATCCGTATGAGAAGAGAGTAGCATCGTATATTTGGCTATGGTGTATTTATCCCACATCTCCTGAGACTTGGTATCTACAGGAGAGAGTTTATACTGTTTTAGCGGATCACTCTTTCGTTTATCGAAGCGTCTCGCCTGCTCTTTTTTTGAGACGGAGAAGTAGAACTTAAAAAGAATAGTATTGGAGTTGACAAGCATCCGTTCAAACTCGGGTACCTCATGCAGAAACTCGGTATGCTCCTCCTGGCTACAAAAGCCCATGACCGGTTCGACACCGCCACGGTTGTACCAGCTTCTATCAAAGAGTACCATCTCACCAGCAGCGGGAAGATGATGGGTGTAGCGTTGAAAAAACCACTGTGTCTTTTCTGTGTCAGAAGGTTTGTCGAGTGCGACGACGCGGGCACCCCGGGGGTTAAGGTGCTCAGTGATGCGTTTGATGGTACCACCTTTGCCGGCAGCATCACGACCTTCAAAGATCATCATCACCTTGAGACCTTGGGCCTTGACATGGTTTTGTAGTTTAAGCAGTTCGATCTGGAGGGTCTTTAGATCATCTTCGTATTCGATGACCTCCTCTTTGACCCAGACAGGGATCCGCTTGGTCTTTCCCTTTTTGTTCTGTTTGTCCTGCTCTTTTTTCTGTTCATCTTTCGTAGACCTTCTATCGGGATGGACTAACTCTTTAGCCTTGCCCTCTCCATGGTCGAGTTCATCGTCTATCATGTCGCGTTTACTGCCCATTATGACTCCTTTTGCACTTTACGGTTTTATCTTGTTTGCATTGTATGTCAAGTGCCATTAAAAGGAGTTTTCTATCTGCTTCTCGATGCTATTTGGATCTTTTGTTGTAGCGAAACAGCTCTTGATACCGCAGATAAGGAACTCATCTGCAGTAGAATCGTCTCTTTGTAACATCGTGTAAGGGTAGCTTACCTGTGCGAACGTGAGAGCATTTTCCTTGAGCATCGATTCTGATGCCTTTATCACACGGTCCTCTTTGATATGACGAAGCACCTGATCGAAGAAGTAAGGGAAGTAGACTGGTGTCTTACCCATCTTCATAGAGTAGTACTCGATCGTCTTGTAAGCAAAGTGTCGATAACGCTCTTCGACCAGGGTGCCAAGACTTAGTAGGAGGTCTACGATGACACCGACAGCACCAGGGTAAGAGCTGTCTTGTGTATCGGCTTCAGTGACAAACTCTCCTCTACTGAAGTACCAGCGACCATTATCATAGAACTTCTCCAGTGCGGTATTGGCAAACTGCTGTGCCTGGATAAGATGGGCTTCATCGAGACTCTGTTCATACGCGGCGATCAGCGTCGCACCAAGATAAGCATAGTCTTCTAGAAAAGCGTCGACTTTTGGAGCTCTATTGATCAAGGCAGAGTGGTAGAGATGACCGTCTATATGCATACTGTCGAGTAAAGCGGCAAGAGATCTTTCGGCGGACCTGAGGTAACGGCTATCATGCGGAGTCAGCTGGTAAAGTGCTTTGATCATCATCGCATTCCAAGATACTTGTACCTTCTTGTCTATAAATGGGTAGTCACGTCCATTTCGGATCTCTTTGAGAAGTGTACGTATACGCTCAAACCATTCTGGTCGCTCACTATCTTTTAAGCGGACGATAGAGTGCCCTTCAAAGTTTCCAGCAGTCGTGATCTCTAAAGTCTCTAGAATACTAGTTGCCTCTTGTTCAGTGAAACCATCTTTTGACAAGGCACTCTGGACCTCTTCGACATCATAGACAAAGTACTCTCCCTCCTCACCATTGGTATCGGCGTCGCTTGCCGAGTAGAAGAGATCGTTCTCAGACATCTTCTCAAGCATGAAGTCAGCTATTTCTTTAGCCGTTCGTAGAAAAGAGTCATTGTCCAGAAGAGTGCCGGCACGGGTATATAGCGCACATAGTAGACCATTGTCATAAGTCATCTTCTCAAAGTGTGGTACAAGCCACTGCTCATCCACACTGTAACGACAAAAACCACCTTCGACCAGGTCATACATACCACCGCGCTGCATCATGCTAAGGGTGTGCTCGACCATCTTCAGTGCTTTTTTATCATCTTGGATCAGGGCGATGTTCAAAAGGGTGTTAAGTGTCGAAGAGTGGGGAAACTTTGTGTTGGGTGAAAAACCGCCGTAGGTCGGCTCGTAGTTGTCACCTGCTTGTCTGACAAAGGTAGCAGCGACTTTTTCTGTGAGTTTACTAGCCTGTGTCGGACGCTCTTCAGGTTTTAGAAAATGTTCGATCTCATCAGCGTTCTTAAAAAGATCAGCATCTTTTTCGGCTATTTTTTCCGCAATGATCTTTATTAGTTCGGTAAAACCCAGCATCTGGTCACGTGATTGCGGTGGGATGTAGGTACCGGCATAAAAAGCTTTGTTCTGTGGTGTGGAGAAGATGGATGTCGGCCAACCTCCGGGACGGCGATTGAGCAACATATGGACTTCTTGGTAATGCTTGTCGATATCTGGCCGCTCCTCACGGTCGACTTTGATACTGACGATGTGCTCATTAAGAAAAGCAGCGATCGTCTCATCCTCAAAGACATCATGCTCCATCACATGACACCAGTGACAGCTACTGTAACCTATACTTATGAAGATAGCTTTCTGCTCATCCTCCGCTTTTTGAAAGGCCTCATCACCCCATGGGTACCAATCTACAGGATTGTCTTTATGCTGCTGTAGATAGGGACTGTCTTCATACTGTAGTCGGTTTGCCATCACGGATCCTTTTAATTGAGATGTATTTTATCATTAGAGCTGCACTTATACCAACCCCTTGGCAGGGGTTGGTATTAATCTTGAAATGCTACAATTTTCACAAATCATTCAGGAAACACTATGAAAAAGATCATGCTTACCTTATTCGCGACAGTCACGCTGTTATTGGCTTACACTGCACCTATGGAGATCCCGGGAGCGACCACCGTCGACACAAAAGTCGCACATGAGTCTTTTGTCAAGGGTACACTCTTTTTAGATGTCCGTCCGGAGTGGATGGTAGAAAAACAGGGCAAGATAGAAGGTGCTATCAATCTCTTTGTCGAGAAGATGACTAAAGAGAGTGTCGCTGCAGTCATAGCCACACCACATATACCGGTCATAGTCTACTGTAATGGCCAGGGCTGTTCACTGACAGAGGAAGCGATAGGGAAATTGGTGGGACTTGGCTATCAGCAACTTTTTTACTATCGTGATGGTTATCCGGCTTGGACCTATTTTCGATTACCGACTGAGTAGAGGTCTCTCATAGAAAAGATCGATTTTCAGACTTTTATCCATGCTGTGGGTACGGGCAAAAAGCGTAATAGAGATCTGAGTGAAGCGGAGATCGCTGAGGCGATGCGGCAGATGCTTGAAGGCGAAGCCTATCCGGAGCAGGTAGCGGCCTTTTTACTAGGCTGGCGTGTAAAGCCTGAGACGATGGACGAGTTCAGAGGTGCGCTAAGCGCATGTGATGACTATATAGAGAAGAGCCCTATTGCTGACTCCATTGAACTGGGTTACCCTTATGATGGAAAACTAAATAATCCCTACCTTTTTCCACTCATGGCAAAGATGCTTGAAGGTTCAGGCCTCCATACGGTGATGAGTGGTGGTGCATTACAACCGGCTAAAGGCGGCTTGACCGTCAAAGAGGTCGTCGATGCCTGCACCTTTCCAGAGGACTATCACTTCTTTGACCGTGAAAAGTTCTTTAAAGCGATGTGCTCCCTGACTGAGATACGCCGCCGTCTGGGTCTGCGTACGGCACTGAACACCATAGAGAAGCTGCCCAATGTCGCCCAGAGTGATACTGCGGTCACCGGTGTGTTTCATATGCCTTATGTACAGAAATATATAGATACCTTTGCTGAGCGGTATCAGCGCTTTATCGTCGTCAAAGGCAATGAGGGGACACCGGAGATCTTTGGTAAGTGTCGGACCTGGATAGTCGAGCAGGGTAAAGTCGAAGAGTTGACTCTCTATCCGGAGTATTACGGTGTGCGTTATAAGAAGTCCTGGAAGAAGATATCGCTGGCTGACTCTTTACAGGCCATAAAAGAGCCTTCGGATGAGTTTATCAAGCTAGCCAGATATAATGCAGCCTTCTTGCTCTTCGTGACTCAAAAATACGAGACGATAGGTGATGCCTATGATGTGCTCCCAAGGAATACCTTTTAATGGATAAGTTCTCCAACCACATAAAAAACATACTACACGGCTTCTTTTTGGCTATTGGGACGACGATAGCGGAGCCTTCGACGATCTTGCCACTGATGGTCAACTTCTTTGGTGGCAGTCCTGTCCTGGTCGGTTTTTTTGCCGCGTTACTTCGTGGAGGGGCCATCATCGTCCAGCTCTTTGCTGCCTTTAAAGCGCAGAGTTATCCCTATATGTTGACCTATCTTCGCCGTGTCTTCCTGGTGCGTTTTATTGCCTGGTTCATGATAGGTGTGTCGATCATACTTTTTGGAGAAGAGCATCCAACGTTAACACTTTTCTTTATCGGTCTGGGGCTATTTATCTTCTCCTTCAGTGCCGGATTTGGGGCGATCTACTTTAAAGAGATCGTCGCAAAGATCTTCAGCCATAAGTTTCGTGGTAAGACGATGGCTTATCGGCAGTTCTTCACGGCCTTAGGTGCACTTATCAGTGGTGCTCTTGCAGGTCTGGTACTTGAGAACTTTGAGGCACCGTATAGTTTCGGTTATCTATTTATCATCAGTTCGGTGTTGATGGGACTTGGATACCTCGCTTTTGGTTCCATCGATGAGCCTGTCAAAGAGAAGACTGCAAAAAAGATCACATCGTTTAAAGCCTTTTTGCACAACTCCTTGCTGACACTGAGAGAGGATAAGCAGCTTCAGGTACAGGTCAGCACCTTTTTACTTGCGTATGCCTACTTGATAGCACTACCGTTTATCATCCTTGATGCACAGGAGACGATAGAGTTGACTGGTATGGCTGTTGGGGTGCTTATCACCGCGCAGATGGTCGGTGCGATGTTGAGTAACTTCTTATGGGGCAAGCTCAGTGGTAACGGACGTAATCGGCTTACGGCAAACATCTCTATCTCTTTTATGATCCTTGCTATCTTACTTGCGTTTAACGCTTCGACACTGTATGCATACATGAGTATCTTCTTTCTCGCAGGTGCAGCGATCGATGGTAATCGTATCGCGTCAGGTAATCTTATCTTGGCCCTGGCTCCGGAGGACAAACGTCCAGTCTATGTCGCACTGCAGATAAATATCGTCTCTTTTGGACTTTTCTTCTCCATACTCGGTGGGGTGGTCTTGCAGTTTAGTAGTTATACAGTCCTTTACAGTTTGACGCTACTACTGCTTCTTAGTGCATTTTTTCTCTCCTTTAAGCTACAAGATAATGGTTGACGGCTAACTGTATTGACGCTCTCTAGTAGGGGATCTACGCATCTTTATTATTAGATAAAGTGATATTTTCTCTATAGCTTCTTTTGGCGCTGACGATAAAACGTTGTGTTCACACTACTACTTCCACCGATTGTCTCTAAGCCCCCATTTTACTTTGTCTACAGTCAATAATATGATATATTCTTATAAAAGAACTGGTCATCAAAAACAGCTAGATAAAGGATAGTACGTGAGTAATGGTCTAGGGGTCTTACATGATATCGCCAATGTCGAGGCATATCTGAAAGTCATAGAGATGAAAAGTTTCTCAAAAGCAGCCAAAGCACTTGGTTGTTCACAGCCATCCATATCAGCACGTGTAAAGCAAATAGAGACGACACTTGGTAAGAGTGTACTTCAACGAAGGAAACGTGGTCTGATCATGACTGAAGAGGGAGAGAGGCTTCACGTGATCATGAGACGTTATCAGAATGCTGTGGCACAAGCACAAGTCGATCTTGAGAAGATCAAGGCAAAGCAGTTCTCTTTTATCATCGGTGCTACTGATATTATCTATGATTTTATCCTACCTAAGTACATACAGCGCATTCACAAAGATGCTACTACACAGGTATATCTAAAAAACAGTACCAACGAGGCGTTGATAGAAGCGCTTAAAGATGATGATATCGATGTCGCACTACTGGAATCCAAGGTCTCCGCTGTTGGATGGGACTCTTATGAGTGGTTCAAAGATGAGATTGTCTTTTTCAGTTCTCGTCCTTTGGCAGCGGAGATCGCTCCCCAGGTACTATATGACTCCTCACTACTTTTTCATAATAGACGATCTGTCGTACAGCAGAAGGTAGATGGGCTTTTCAAACGCTATGGGATAGACCCCAGTTCATTTGATGTAGTGGGTGTGAACGATCATCTCTCTTCTGTGAAAGAGGCCATACTTCGATCTTCGAGGGATCTCAGTAGTAGACAGATGCTTTCGTGGATCCCTAAGAAGGCTATAGAGAACGAACTTTTAGAAGAACGCTTATATGCTGCCAGGATGGGTGAAGAGCGTATCGAACACACGTTTTACATAGTGTATAAAAAAAGTCGAAGCAGTGAGTCGGCTATTGAGAGCATCGTGAGCAGCCTACTGGCTGCCTAGGTCGAAGTGGGTCAGATACCGAAGAACTCTTTGAGGAAAGCACGCTCTTCCGGTGTCTCGATAAAGATCTTCACGATGCTTTGATTGTTGTCACCGAGGATATGGACATCATTGTCGATGATCTCTAGGTGCTTATTTCCCCATTTGGCTTGAAGCTCATCATATCTGAGCATGACTTCTGCCGCACTGGGTTTCTCTTTATCTCCTGTGCGGGTGTCGACGATGGCAAGACCGCCGACTTTCTTCTCAAGCTTGTAAGGCATATATACCTTGATCTCATCATAGATACGTTTCTCTTTGGGTGCAGGCATACTTCGCTGCATAGTCGAAAAACCTACTACGAGAAAGGCAAATAGAAATCCAAATATCAATCCACGTTTTATACTCATCTCTTACTCCATGTCTTTATGTACTCTTCTGCTTTTTTATCTAACATCTGCATTCTCTCTTTTCCTTTTGGGATAGTCTTTCTCAAGGCTTTCATCTCTTTTAAGAACTCACTGATCTCATCCGGGATAAGCTTCGCCAGATAGTGTCGAAGGTGTTTGGCCATAGCGGGGGAAGCACCGGATGTCGAGATGGCGATAGTCAGATCATCTTTTTTTACATAAGATGGAAAGATGAAATCACAATAATCGACTGAATCCACAGCATTACAGAGACATTTATACTGCTTGGACTCTTCAAAGATCGCTGCTTGAAGAGGGATGTCATCGACTGCGATGACCACTATAGCAAAATCTTTTATATCGCCCTCATCATAGCTGCGTTCTTCAAAAGGCAGGTCGTGTTTAGCGATCAACGCCTTCATATCAGAAGAGAACTCCATAGCTATGATCGTGATGTCAGTAGTGAAATCAAGGAGATGGTCAAGTTTCTCATGGGCGATGTATCCACCTCCGACGATCAGTATCTTGATATCATCGAGTTTGATGAATGCCGGAAAATAAGCCATTGACGACCTTATGTCTAAAAAAGTTCAAAAGTCTAACACATTCTCTGTGAGAGACGCTTGACTTCCATCACTTTATGACGCAAAACGAACAAGTACTCATCTTATGCTTTGAAATGCTATAGGAGACATGAGTGTCGGCATTTAATACCAGCTCCGTTTGACTTTGATATTTCCCGTTAAGAGATCATGCTGGGAGCATAGTCATCGGGAGTAAGGCCACATCAATGGATATATAGCAGGCCTTCACCCCGAGAGTACTTTGTCACTTTGTTCGGGCCTGTACTTTGAAATGGCATAGAACAGACCTGCTCTTGGGTCTCTTGTCCCAAACATCTCTCATCCTATAGCAATTGTTTGCGTCATTTAGAAGTGCCCTAAAGTATTCTACTTGATACAAATCAAACTAAAATCGTCTAAAAATGACTAGAATTCTTTTTGCTTTAAGATAAGACCAATACAATCGGTATACAAAATTAACAGAAAGTTATAATACATGACACAAGAGATACTCTCAAGAATACAGAAAAAGTTTCCGTTGGTCGCTAAACCTTTTAAAGTGATCGCGGATGAGCTGGGTATGGCTGAGGATGAAGTCCTCGCCATCCTACAAGAGGAGAAGGCGAAAAAGATCATTCGTCAGACTTCGGCGATATTTGATACGAAGAGACTGGGTTATAAGTCTTCACTTGTCGCATTCAAAGTAGATGAAGATAAGATCGACAGTGCGGTCAAGATCATCAACTCCCATCCGGGGATCTCCCACAACTATGAGCGTAACCATGAGTTCAATATCTGGTTCACGCTGGCTGTGCCACCAAATACGGTATTGGGCCTTGAGAAGACAGTAGAGCTTCTTGCGAAGTTGACGGAAGCAGATGATTTCATCTTACTTCCTACCCTAAAACTCTTTAAGATCTCGGTCAAACTCAATACGACCGGAAAAGATGCAAAAAAAGAGACCGTAAAAAAGCAGTCGCATAAAGAGATCGAGATGAGTGACCTGCATTATGATGTCATCAAACATGCGCAAAAAGATATAGAGATCGTCAGCGAGCCTTTCAAAGCGATGATCGATGAGATGGGTATTGATTATGAGCGTTTCTTCGCGATCATGCAAGAGCTTCAAGACGCGGGTTACATGCGTCGCTATGCTTCCATACTTAACCACCGAAAGGCTGGTTTCAACGCCAATGCGATGGTGGTCTGGGATATAGATGCAGACAAGGGTGGTGAGATCGGTGAGTCAGTAGCTGCGTTCAGTGCTGTCAGCCACTGTTACTTGCGTCCAAAATATGAGAACTGGCCATATAACCTCTTTTCCATGGTCCATGGCAAGACGACAGAAGATACAGAAGCGGTGATCAAATCGATCGCTGACGAGATAGAGTATAAGTCATACCGACCACTATACTCTTCACGTGAGTTTAAAAAAGTTCGGATCACCTACTTCTCACCTAAATTTGAAGCATGGGAAGAACGGTATAAAGATCAGGCCCTAGCTTTATCATAATATTTACAGAAGGAATCAGATGCCACTATTTTTAGAACTTGAGATCGCCTATATCGCTATTGGTATATTTATTTTAGTCGTCACGGCTATTGCGACACTTTATCCAGACGATATGCCAAAAGGTGCGTTTAAAAAAGGGATGCTTGGTGTGGGTACATTGCTTACTATCATGATCTTGGCACACTACTATATCACGACTGCCAGGATGAATGGTGTCAAGGAGATCTTCAATGAAGGGGGGACTATCATCTGTGAGAACAAGATGCAGCGTACCATCTCCCGTTCAGTCCTGATCTCCAAAAAGCTGGCATGGCGTATCGATGGGCACCTGTTCAAGTCTGATGACCATGTTCGTGATTTTCATACTTCGCGTTGTATCGAGTTTGATGGGATCGTTCCGGAGTAGGGGAGTTTTTGACTGGATGGACGAACTGCCTGTCTTGAAAATCTGAGTTGTCTATTGCAACAATAGCTGCAAAGACATCATAGCTGGTTGGACTTTTTGGACGAAACTCTTTTCTTGAAAGTTTAGATCGCCGATTGCATTCCTCACTGTATAGACCTTAGTGGGGACACAGCTTCGTTTTTTGCTTCGCTCAAAATCTCGCAACTGTCCCGCGCTGTCAAGCGTATCAGGCTTGTTGTCATGCGTCTTGATACGGGGTCATGGGTTGACTTTTTTCGTGCCAAGCTTGCGCAGGCAGATAAAAGTCGTGTGTCCTGTGCCATTGGTTAGCACCGGATGAAAGCCTTGACCTCCTGATGTCTATGCAGCTATTGCTGGAGCCAATAGCTTTATTCACATAAAGACTTTTATCGTCCAAACAACCTCATTACGCTTTTTCACTTTTTGACAACTTTCTGACGTCCATACGGCTGTTGATGCAATCAACGACTCACCATACATGAAGGTATTTATCGTCTAAACGACCTCCCGTGCTTTTCAACACAACATAAACCCATTTACATCCACTTTGATAGACATCAAGTCAATTCCCCCATGTTTCCATTATGATTCGGCTAATAAAAATGTGGAGCCCTTATGCGAAGAGTAATACTGATAGTGATGTTTGGTCTGTTGGCAACAAATGCCTCAGCGAACTTTGGCGAAAGTAAAGTGTGTCAAAAGTGCCATCCAGTCATCTATGATGAGTTTTATGACTCTTCGCATAGAAAGTCCTCTATCTACACTGACCCTATCCACAAAGCTGTCTGGGATAAACACCCACTCAAAGAGAAAGAGAAGTATAGCTGTGCGAAGTGTCATACACCAGCAGACATCGAGTTGCTAAAAAAGCTTGAAGCCGGTGAAAGCGCACTACCACAACAGAACAATGCACAACTCGAAGAGGGTGTCTCCTGTGTGAGTTGCCATACTATCGAACGTATTGAAGAGCATGCCAAAGCAAATAAGAACATATTTACTGATAAAGAGAAGACACTCTTTTCTGCGAGAGAGGGTAAAGAGGGCGAGCATGATGTCGCTTTTGAGCGTAAAAGCAGTTTCTTTGGTATGGTAACAGAGAAAAGTGGATCACCTTATCACAAGATCGACTTTAGTAACAGTGACTTTTATGATGGTAAGATGTGTATGGGTTGTCATTCGCATAAAGAGAACGCACATCAGTTCGCCGTCTGTGAGACAGATGCCAAACATGATTCGAAAGATGAGAAAAACTGCATAAGTTGTCATATGCCATTGGTAAAGGGGGCGATGAACACGGTACATGAGACACCGACACACCGCTATCATGGTTTTACGGGCGTCGCCGATAAGCCGAAGATGCTTGGAGAGTATGTCACCCTCGATCTTAGTCGCAATGATAGTGGTTTCATCGTCAATGTTAAGAACGAGTCGAACCACCCACTCTTCTTGCATCCATTGAGACTGGCACAATTGCAGGTATCAGTGATAAGAGATGGTAAGGAGCATGACCTTGTATCAGTCTCTTTTTCCAAAGTCATCGGTAAAGATGGTAAAGCAACTATGCCATGGCTCGCAGACAGCATCATCAAAGACACACAGATACAGGCAAAAGAGAGCAGAGCAGTCTCATTTACCTACCTTTTGAAGCATGCTGACGTAGTTGAGGCAAAGATGGGCTTTTATCGTGTCTCACCAAAAGCTGCTACTGGACTTGGATTGACTGATAAGGGATACTCTTCGTTCACTATATTAAAAAAAGAGCGCTTTCAAATAGAAAAGTGAACTATTTCATCATTTGATCGCTAAGTACTTAAAGAGTCAAGTGCTCTTTAAGATTTGAAGACTCTATGAGCACATATTTTCAGTATCTATAGGAATCGGATGCTCAAAGCTTAAAAGACGATCGTCCTTTCAGTACTGTACATCTATTCTTTTATATTATATGTAAACTACTTCAAATAATTCTATTTTTATGATATCATTATATATTTATTATGGTTATATCTGTAATGAAAATGCTCACAGATGCCCTTGTTAAGGGGCTCTTGGATATTTTTATTCTCAGGTCTGTAAGCATTAGTATTGTTGCTAGATCGTGTGGTCACTAATTAAAAAGTCAGGTGTCTTTCACTACCTTGGCAGCTATTTGTGGCATTAACTGTAACAAAACGTAAAAAATATCTTAAATGTCATCATTAAGGTGAATATTTGACACATGTCAAGTAAATCCAATCACGATCATAATAAAATTGACTCGAATCTGAAATCTAAAACACGAGGTAGAGAATATGTTGGCACCAATAAACGAATCGGTCATGATAACTGAGATCGCATTAGATGACTTCTTGCCGATATTTATCTCTTCCTCTCTGGTATTGGTTTTTGGAGCGGTCTACGCTATCGTCTTCACCTTCGTCAAAGTCGGTGCACTTAAACCCTGGTTGATGCCGTTTGGTTACCTGGGTTGGGTGTTGACTGCTTATTGTCTGTACCTGATGGGAAGTCTGATGCATGTAGGGGAGTTTACGCAAAAAGCACTAATAGTGACCATGATCGGTTACCTGTTCTTGCCACACGCTATCTACTACATGGTCGACAAAGTTCATCAAGAGAACGAACATTAAGCTATCAGTGATGATAGTCAAACATTAAGAGGAGTGAAAGTGGCTAAAAGATCAGTCTGGAGCGATAATCGTTTCTGGCAGCGTTCCGCTGCCTGGGTTACGGGTTTTGCATCTATATTGTTGATCTGGTTGACGTTCGATACGTCTGCTCAGATCTCAATGGGTACAGATGCCGACTTGCAAAATGGTGTGACTAAAAGGGTTCCGGCCCCAACTGTCATAAACTATAAGATCACATACGAGATGGACACGACACGTGGACATGAAGTACCAGTCATTGGCGAAAAAGAGATGTTCTTTGGACGTGACGACTGGTCTGAAGAAGAAGCAGCTGAGTTGCTTCACCTAGGTAAACTGGGTTCTCAGGCGAAAAACTGTATGAACTGTCACACACTTTTGGGTAATGGTGCTTATTACGCTCCAGACCTTACAAAAGCATGGTTAGACCCAGCATGGGGACCAGAAGGTTCTTTGCAGTCTATGACAGGAAAAAATACGAAAGAGGAAGCTATGGCTGAGTTCTTACAGCATCCTTCACAGTATCCTACTCATGCACGTATGATGCCAGATCTTGGTATTACTGCTGATGAAGCTCAAGGTCTTGTCGCTTTCTTGAAACATATGTCATCTATTGATACAAATGGTTTCCCAAGAAACTTCGGAAAAATAAAAGGAGCTGTTCATGGCAAGTAATCATCTAACAGGTGTCGGCAGCGAGTCAAAACAGCTGGCTACTTGGTACTTTACTTTTGCAGCTATCATCTTTGGTGCGCAGTTGGTCTTTGGTGTCGTGGCAGCTATTCAGTATGTCATGCCAGGTTTTCTATTTGAGATAGTCGACTTCTCAGTCGCAAGAATGATCCACATCAACGCACTCGTCGTATGGATGGTCTTTGCTATGTTTGGTGCAGTCTATTGGTTGCTTCCTGATGAGACAGGGATAGAGACTGTCGGTATCAAGATCGGTAAGCTTCTTTTCTGGGTCTTCGCTGCAGCGATCGTAGTCGTCGTACTTGTCTACCTTCTTGTACAGGTCGGACCAGCTACAGAGTCGACTATCTGGCTCATCCATGAAGGACGTGAATATATTGAAGCACCTCGTTGGGCTGACTTTGGTATCGTCGTCGTCGCACTTGGATTTGTCTTTAACCTTTTTGCTACTGGTATGAAAGGTAAGCAGACTGGTATTATTACGGTCCTTATGGCAGATATGCTTGCTTTTGCAGGTCTTTACCTGGCAGGTATGTTCTTTACTGACAATATCTCAGTAGACCAGTTCTGGTGGTGGTGGGTAATACACCTTTGGGTCGAAGCTACATGGGAAGTCTATGTCGGTTCTCTCGCTGCTTATGGTCTTATCACTATGATCGGTGCACACCGTAAGACTGTTGAGATGTGGTTATGGATAGAAGTAGCTATGTTATTTGGTTCAGGTATCCTGGGTCTTGGGCACCACTACTTCTGGATCGGTACACCTGAGTACTGGTGGGAGATCGGCGCACTGTTTAGTGCACTAGAGCCATTACCACTTGTCGCGATGTTTATCCACGTCCTTTATGACTGGGGTAAGACACAAGGTGCAGAGACAGAAAAAGGAAACCCAGCGTCTGTCATCAAGAACAAACCTGCCTTTACATGGTTTGTCCTTAACGCGTTTGGTAACTTCCTTGGTGCAGGTATCTGGGGCTTCTTCCACACGCTGCCACAGGTCAACCTTTATACACACGGTACACAGTTCACATCAGCGCATGGTCACCTGGCGTTCTTTGGTGCTTATGCGACGATCCTTATCGGTATGATGTATTTGGCAGTTCAAGGGACTAACGGTATTAAGGTACTGAAAAGTACCAAGTCATCACTTGCAGCCACGTGGATGATCACCGGTGGTGTGATGGGAATGGGTATAGCGCTTACCATTGCCGGCTATGTCCAGGTCCTAGTCTCTCGAGCACAAATGGGTGCTACTTGGGCTGGTTACTTTGATGGACAGAGCGGTATGTGGTTTTCACAGGCGATGGATTGGAGACTATTCATGGGTGTCATCACCTTGATAGGTTTCGTGTTCCTCGCAAAAGACTTGTTGAGTATCGGTAAAGCTACTCATCATGAACGTTAAGGAGGGTTATGATGTTTGAACCATTTGTAGACGTAGTGCCGAGTTTTTTTGGCTGGCTGAATCAGGGTCCTTTGACTCTGACGATTTTCCTTCACACCGTGATCATCCTTCCGATGTTCTGGATATATAAACAGGAAAAAGCACGCATCGAGCGTGAAGGCTAGAACAGTTGGCGAGCTTTTTGCTTGCCTGAGTTATCTGATTTGAAAGGGGAAAAAATGAGATTTAACAAAGTAATTACATCTGTCGCTGCACTTGCAGTCGTTACATCGGGCCTTATTGCCGGTACGTCTAATATGGACGTTGAAACAGTATTTGAGAAAGAGTGTCAAGGTTGTCACGGTCCAAATCACGAGGGTGGTGTCGGTTCTGACCTCCGTCCTGCAGTGATCGACAAGAAAAATGCTTACATGCTTGCAGAAGCTATCCTTAATGGTCGTGCCGGTACGGCGATGCCTCCATTTAAAGAGAAGTTCTCTAAAGAAGACGCTGACAAGATGGTCGATTATCTACAGCACTTCAAAGGCAAGAAGATGGAGGTCCTGACTCTTGAAAACGTCAAGGCTGGATGGAAACCACTTAATGATAGAATGACATTCTTCAAAAAGTATCCTAAAGCTGCCGATGTCAAGAGAAACACGGATATCTGTTTCGTAACAGAGCGTGACGCTGAACGTGTCGCATTCGTTGACGGTACTTCAGGTAAGGTACTTTCTAAGCACCCTGCTGGTTTTGCTGTTCACGTAACTGTGACTAACAAACGTCAGCCTCGTTATGCTTACTCAGTATCTCGTTCAGGTCTAGTCACTATGTTCGACCTTAACACTCCGGGCCAGCAGAAGATCGCACAAGTCCAGATCGGTTCTGATTCTCGTGGTCTTGCAGTCTCTCCAGATGGTAAATATCTGATGGCAGGTAACTACGTACCAGGCGGCGCTATCCTTATGGATGCTATGACTCTTGAGCCATTAAAAGTATATCCTACAGCTAGTGTCATCGATAACGATGGTAACATCGGTTCATCTCGTGTAGCTGGTATCTTTGATACACCATATGGTCCTTACCTTGCATTTGCACTTAAAGATGCTGGTCATGTCTATATAGTCGATTACTCTAAACCTAACTTCCCAATTGTTGGTGATATTCCGAACATCGGTAAGATCCTTCATGACGGTTTCCTAAACGAAGGTAAAGAAATCGGTCGTTATCTGTTTATCGCATCACAGGGTTCTGACGTTATCGGTGTTGTGGATTTCAAGACTAAGTCTTTAGTCACTAAGATCTACACAGGTCCTTCAGCTAAGCCGCACCCAGGACAGGGTTCTTCATTCTTTAACGAAGGTCTTGGTCAGCAGCTTGGTGCTACAGTCAACATGAACCTTGGTCAAGTCACTATCTGGGATGATCACTTTGATGTTATCCGTCAGATCCCAATCGGTGGTGGTGGACTATTCATTGGTACTTCTGAGCACACTCCATACCTCTGGGCAGATAATGTTCTTGGTGGTGAAGCTAACTGGAACAAAGTACACCTGATCAACAAGCAGACGCTTGAGCTTGATCGTATTATTGAAGTCGGTACTACTAAAGGTACTGTTACTGATCCTGTAACGCACAAGGTTCTTTACAGCTGGAATGTTCCTACTGTCAAAGATGCTAAGGGCAAAGCAGTGATTCCACGTATTCTTCATGCAGAGCCTGCAAACCATGGTCACTGGACTATGATCTCTGAGTGGAATGCCGGACGTATCGGTATCTATGAAGCTAAGACTGGTAAATTTGTTAAGTACATCAAAGGTCTTACAACACCTACATTTACTTACTCTATTGAGCACAGACAAACGATTCCTGGCGCTTAATACCAATTTTCTTCTCCTTCGGGAGAAGGATCTCTCCAAAACCGCACGATCTTTTCCAAATATAAGTTTTTATTCTATATACTGGCTTTTCTATCATATACCTTCGTATATAATACAAAATTCAGTAGATCAAGAGGGGATAAATGAGACCTATAATAAAGTATTTACTGTTAGCTGGAGTCCTCGGTACTTCCGTCTATGCTGATGATCTCGCAGAAGGTAAGAAAGTCTTTGAGACTTATTGTTGGGGATGTCATCATCAGACAGCAGTAGCATTTGGACCATCGTTCTCTCAGATGGCGGCCAAGCGGACAAAAGAGGAGATCGAGGCCTATATCATCGAGCCTCAGGCGATGTACAAAGCATTTGGACATAAGCGCTCAGTGATGCCGGTATTGGACCTGAGTGATAAAGAGCGAAAGTTGATCGCAGAATATATAATCTCATATAGACCAAAAGGTGATAAATAATGTTTAGACTTTCAAATCTCATCAGCGCAGTCGTTGAAGAGAAGCCGGAGCGGATCCTTAACGGTTCTATCTGTATCTGGAACTTTACCAACCGGTGTAACCTTTCATGCCTACACTGTTACTCAAAGTCGACACTTGATGAAGTCGACACTCTGACTACAGAGCAGATAAAGAAGACGATCCTTCAGATGAAGGCCAATGGTGTCAAGTTCATCATCTTCTCAGGTGGTGAACCGCTGACAAGAAAAGATCTCTTTGAGATCGCAGATTTTTGTAAAGATAACGGCATCATCACGTATCTCTCCAGTAATGGACTCTATTTCACCAAAGGTAACGTACAGCGCATCGTAGATACCTTTGACTATGTCGGTATCAGTATCGATGGTGATGAAGAGACACATGATCACTTCCGTGGACTTAAAGGGGCGTTTAGAGAGACCTTAAAAGCGGTCAAACTGGCAAATTCTACTGGTTCCAAAGTCGGTATACGCTTTACCATCACTAAAGATACACTTGGTTCATTAGAGTACATCTTTAAACTGGCAGAAGATGAGAACATACCGAAGATCTACATATCACACCTTGTCTACTCTGGACGTGGTCTGGATAACCTGAAGATGGACCTGAGTAAAGAGCAGCGACGTAAGTCGGTGGACTTTATTCTCGACAAAGCGTTTCAGTACTATAGAGAGGGACGCGACCTTGAAATCGTCACAGGAAACATGGAACAAGACGCTATTTTGTTCTTAGACCGTTTCGCTACGGAATACCCTGATCTCAAAGATAAGATGCGTGAGCGTCTTGTCACTTGGGGCGGTAACAGTGCAGGGCGTAAACTTCTAAACATCAACAGCGAAGGCGATGTCAGACCTGACCCGTTCTTCCCGCTTACTGCTGGAAACATCATCGAAAGAGATTTTGGAGATATCTGGCAGCAGGGAGAGCTTCTTGACCAGCTTCGTATCCATCCAAGAAAGCAGATCAGTGGTATCTGCGCGGATTGTGAGCAGATAGATATCTGTAACGGAGGCTCACGTGCTCGTGCTTATGCTGTCACAGGAGACCTTTGGAGTGAAGACCCATCATGCTATTTAACTGAAGAAGAGAGAAGGAGAGATTAAATGATCATCAAAAGATTATTAGCGGCGAGTACATTGGTATTGACACTGGCTGTCACAGCCAATGCTACTGAGAAGATATTTGTCGTTGAAAGAGAGAACGCATCCCTGGCTATCATTGAAAATGGCCTACCTGGCAGACATATGGAGGGTATGCACAATATGAACCATGGTGTCGTCAAGTTCTATGGTCAAGATGGCTATATCATCAGTCGTGACGGTTATGTCCTTAAGTTCGACCCTAAAGAGGAGAAGATACTTAAAGAGTATAAGACAAGTGACAGTGCTATCGGTTTTGTGATCAATGACCATTATGTCGCCGTTGCCAACTATGACAACAAAAGTGTAGACATCCTCGACCGTGATCTCAAGCCTGTAAAGTCTTTCGCTACTGGTTCGAAGAACGTAGGTATCAAGATCTATAAGGATTATCTGATCTTCTCTCAGATGGATAATGACAAGATAACCGTGCTTCATGATAAGAATGGCGGTAAAAAAGTCCCTGATTTTGAGATCTTTAAAGAGTTCGAAGATGTCGGTACTATGCCTTTTGACGCAATGATCAAAGATAACCATTTTATCACTGGCTTTTTTCAGAGTCCACACTTTGGTGTCGTAGACCTCGACACGATGAAGTACTCAAAGATCGATATCATGCTCGGAGACAGAAAACCTGTACTTAAAGTACCACATTTTGGTTTTTGGAGTATTGGTGGAGGGCATGTCTTCATCCCAGCAGTCGGAGACAATAAAGTCCTGGTCTATGACTCTAAGTTTAACTTTGTCAAAAACATCGAGACTGAAGGACTTCCGGTATTTACCTCACTGAGTCCGGATAAAAAACATATGGCAGTGACATACAGTGGAAAGAAGTTCCCTGTCATCCAGATCATCGATACTACGACTCTAAAGATCATCAAACGATTTGAATTTGATGGTAAGGTCCTTCATGTACGATGGTCAAAAGAGAAGCCGCTTCTGTACGTCTCCGTAAATGATACGAACAAGGTAGCAGTGATCGATACAAAAGGGTGGTGGTTGAGCAGAGAGATCTTTCAGATCAAGAAACCATCCGGTATCTTCATATTTGAAGATAAATAGACATAGGTCAAGAGATCAGACTCGGTTATTCGCAATAATTACAGTATTAGAAAAGAGGAACTTATATGGGTAATGTCTATCTAACAGGTGCAGGTCCTGGTGATATGGAGCTGTTGACTGTTAAAGCGCTTCGTGTCATCAAAGAAGCAGATGTCGTCATCTACGACAGACTGGCAAATCCGGAGCTTCTCAAAGAGGCAAAAGATGGTTGTGAGTTTGTCTATGTAGGCAAAGAGGATGGCAGACACAGTATGCCACAAGATGATATCAATGAGACCATCTACCAAAACTCATTGAAGTATGAGAATGTCGTACGTCTTAAAGGCGGTGACCCTTTTGTATTTGGTCGCGGTGGTGAAGAAGCTGTCTACCTTCATGAACGTGGTGTCGGTTTTGAGATAATCCCGGGTATCACCTCTTCAGTCGCTGTTCCTGCCTATGCAGGGATCCCGGTCACACACCGTGGGGTCGCGGTATCTTTTCGGGTCGTGACAGGACATGAGTCACCAAATAAGAAGAGCTCTCAGATCCCTTGGGAGAACTATAAGACGGACGATACTATCGTCTTTTTGATGGGACTGCATAATCTGCCGAAGATCGCTAAAAAACTGATGCAGATCGGTAAGCCTGCTGACTACCCTTGTGCCGTCATCAGCCGTGGTACGACTCCCGACCAGGTAGTCATAGTCGGTACACTTGAAGATATCGTCGAGAAGAGTAAAGGTATTCCGACTCCAGCGCTGATAGTCGTTGGAAAGGTCGTCAAACTGCGAGAGCAGTTAAAATGGTTCGGGAATTGATCCCGGACTAACTCGCATCGCAGACAGGGATCAGTTCATCATAGGTCTCGACTTTGATCACCTTAGCGATATTCTCTATTGTATCATAGATGATAATCGCGATAGCGGCATCGTTAGTGATGTGGACTCTTCCAATCTCTACTCCTGCATATTCAACTATCCATGTCCCGTTCTTACTTAGAAGATATGGCATCGTAGTCACGGAACACTTAGTGACATCGGGCAGTGACGGGATGAGTACACCATCTCTCTTTATCCTCAGTTCAGATGCACTTACATCATCAGCTGTCAGGTTCATAAAACGAATAGTGCTTCGGTCTGTCACTGTATCGAGTAGGTACTCTCTATTAAAACTACATTCGGTCGTAGCGTAGATATAGCTTCCCGAGTTATCTAAGGTCTCACTGCCAAGTGTCCCATCTATATCAGATTTCTCATAGAAGAGGTCTATCTCTTTCTGGGTACCTGTCTGGGTAAAGGGAAGGGGGCGTTCGTTAGCTATGATATGCTCTTTGTTGCCATCGACAGACATATCGATATTTACGATCTCCCCATCTTCAATAATATTATCTGTTACATAGACTACGCTGCTATAGACATCATCGGGTGTTGTATCGGGATCGATCTCATCGCATCCGCTGGTAAATAGAAGTGTGCTGACAAGCACAGTACCCAGTAAAAGTCTCATCTCTCTCCTTTTTTATTCTAC
>JADGEC010000168.1:0-3245 GCA_016744575.1 Sulfurimonadaceae bacterium
GATGATAATAGTGGAGACATCATCTCTCAAATATTTAATGAACAAAGGAATGGAGATAGAACTTACGTAAATACCCACATGCCTAAACAGCCAGATGAGTATCTGTTCGAAAGAGGAGAAAAACTCAGTGTTCTCATGTTTAGCAAATATATACGCTAACTGGTCGGCTTCACGAGTTGTGTCGTTCGAACGAAAACTCTGGTCTAGTAACTCGATGAGAAAGATCTTGTTCATAGGATCGTCAAGCATCTTGTTCATCATGTCATGAAAACGTTCCTCTTCACTTTCCCGGCTTTTTTGGATCTGGCTCTGCCATCTGTGAGCGACACTTTTGACTTCATCGAATGTTTCGTTTGATATGTTCATATGAACTGACTCCTTTATGGGCAACTCTAAAAACCCAGGCTTGGCAAGTCTGATATCTAAGATCGCTTCATATATCTCATGCTCTTTGTCAAAGCACCTGAGATGTCTATCTCACTGTTTCGTCTCTTATTGTTCTTTTACTTTTTTACTAAAGAGTGTACCCTTGTTATGAATGCCATCCATAAGAAACTCTCTTGCAGTCGATAGGTCATAACCATCACATAAAAACATCTCTTTATTGGTATCCATAAGATACTCAGCAGCTTTTAGTTTTGTGACAATACCACCTGATGCAAACTTGCTGTTAGGTGTAAACTCTTGAGTAAGTTCTTCGTCTTTGATCTCATTCACTATCTTTCTCATCTTTGCTTTTGGGTTGTCCGCTGGATTAGCGTCATATAAGCCATCTATGTCACTTAAAATAATAAGCTTATCAGAATCTGTATAGTGTGCGACATGAGCAGACAGCTGATCATTATCCCCAAAAAGTTGTTCTGGGGTCGTTGATATATCATTTTCATTCACAATAGGTAAAATACCATTTTCCAAGATCTTATCTATGATCTGTTGAAATATTTTTGTGTGGGTCCTGGAATCAAGGTCATCTTCTGTTAAGAGTATTTGCGCTGTATCAATACCAAATATCTCAAACTTGTTTTTATAAGCACTCATCAAGATCGGCTGTCCGACTGCAGCTAAGACTTTTTTACTAATATGCTTATCTCTATCTAATTTTAATGCCGTATATCCAGCTGCGACTGCACCAGAACTCACTAGGATCACTTCATATTTTTTTCTGGCTTCCACTATGAGAGATACCAGGTTTAGCATTCTCTCTTTTGCTATTGTGTTGAGTTCAGTCAAGACAGAACTTCCTACTTTTATAACTATTCTTTCCATGTTAAATTTCCTTTTATCGCTTTGTCTTTTATCTTATTGAGATAAATGAATAGATCTCTATGCTCTATTTCGTTCTACCCTTACTCTTTTGTTATTAGATCATACAAGATCAAGCTATCTTTATCTCGCCAATTCATGTCTAAAGTGCTACACCGATAAGATCTAATAAGTGGATGCTCGGTAGAGAGGTCAGCTGCAGTCGAATAAGTAGGACACTTATACATTATAGACAGTTTACCATGGCGAAACAATATCAGATAGAGCCTTTATGTAAAGAAGATCTGTGTCGACGAGCCATCACAGATGACATCGATGTACATCATTTGAGTATCTGTAGAGAATAAGGGTGATTCCAATGCCTTTCGCCACTTATATCTTTTCATAAGCATACTGATAGCAAATGTCAAAAAAGCTTTTTGATGACGCATATACCTACCTTTTTATGAGCAGCTTAGCGACTTTTCTGACTCTTGTCTTATAGACGTATAGCGGATTCTGTATCCAGGCGATGAGCCGTGTCGAAGTGTTCAATGACTAGCGTATTGGCTGTACTGATCGATGCTCATAAGTGTATAATGGCATGAAAAAATCAAGACGGCTATAGCACCGGATACCAAAAACTGAATATTATGAGAGGTTAGATCATGAATGACTATTTTCGGCTGCAAAATGGCAGCGATGTTCGAGGGGTTGCGTTGAACGGCGTAGAGGGCGAACCGATCACATTGACGAATGATATTGCGTGTACCATTGGTCTTGCTTTTTCCCGTTGGCTGGAAAAGAAGCTGGGGAGATCTGCTTTGAAGGTGAGCGTGGGGCATGATTCCCGTCTTTCTGCGGAAGCGATCAAAACGGCGATCTTTCAAGGATTGGAAAAAGGAGGATGTGCGGTATTTGACTGCGGTCTCTCTTCTACACCAGCCATGTTTATGTCCACTGTTTTTGAGGACCATGCCTACGATGGTTCCATTATGCTGACAGCCAGCCATCTGCCGTTTAATCGAAACGGCATGAAGTTTTTTGTGCGTGAAGGTGGACTGGAAAAAAAGGACATCACAGAGATCCTGAGCATTGCGGATAAGATCGGTTCGGTCGAATCGGCTGGGCTTTCAAATACCACGACCGTTTCGCTGATGGATGACTATGCAGATCATCTGGTGCACATCATACGTAACGGAGCTGGCTCAGAGAAGCCGCTTAAGGGACTACGGATCGTAGTCGATGCCGGAAATGGCTCCGGCGGCTTTTTTGTGGAGCAGGTCTTAGCTCCGTTGGGTGCGAATACGACAGGAAGTCAGTTCCTAGATCCTGATGGGTCCTTCCCGAACCATATTCCAAATCCCGAAGATAAACAGGCCATGGATGCCCTTATCTCAGCGGTGAGGGGCAGCAATGCCGATTTCGGCATCATTTTTGACACGGATGTCGATCGCGTTGGGGCGGTCGATAAAAACGGTAAGCCTATCAACCGTAATCGTTTCATCGCGCTGATCTCCACCATTGTTCTTGAGGAGCATCCCGGCTCGACTATTGTCACCGATTCGGTGACATCGACCGGATTAAGATGGTGGATCGAAGAAAAACTGGGCGGCGTACATCATCGCTTTAAGCGCGGATACAAAAACGTTATCAATGAATCGATCCGTCTGAACGAAGCTGGAGTGCCATCGTTCCTCGCGCTGGAGACCTCGGGGCATGGCGCATTGAAGGAAAACTATTTCCTCGATGATGGTGCCTACCAGATCGCTAAAATATTGATCAAGATCTCGCAGCTTAAAGCAGCGGGGCAGGGAACAGTCGATGAACTGATCTCTGAGCTGCCCGAACCGGCTGAAGCTATTGAGTTGCGGCCTAAGATCTTGGTGGATGATTTTTCCACTTATGGGGATAGTGTGCTGGAAGCCTTTGGCAGATTTGTGCAAACGCAGGAGGGCTGGTCGCTGACGCCCAATAATTTTGAAGGCATCCATGTCAACTGC
>JADGEC010000168.1:3255-5067 GCA_016744575.1 Sulfurimonadaceae bacterium
AGTTGGATCTTGGTCCGAAAATCACTGCATGACCCGCAGATCCCAATCAATATTGAATCAGATGAAGTCGGCGGAGTCCAGCCGCTGAAAGAAGCAGTGTCCACTTTTATGGCTGGTTTCGATGGACTGTCCCTTTGATCAAGATCAAGTCTTGAATTGATGTGACGACTTTTAGATCTTTCATATTTTGTTTTTATAAAAGATTTCTCTCTAACACTTTTGTAAACTTCTCTAACTCACGATTCATGTCCAGATCACCTTTAAAGATATCATGCACAGAGTATGTCTCTAAAGGTTCAGCACCACAAAACTGAAATGTCTTATGCGTAGCTATATGAGCTTCATCTAGCGATAAGCCGTCAAAGAAACCATCCTTGTCAGAAAACTCACTAGCCGGGCAGTTGTAAGTAAGTGAGAGCATATACTTCGTCCCTTGCATCAGACCTCCGCTACCATAGCGTTTTGTCGCATCACTTCTAGTTCTTCCATCATTGATGTACAGACCATTATGATCACCGGCAGAAAAGACTTCATCTATATATTTTTTTGTGATCCAGGGGACACCCATCCAGTACACAGGGTATTGCAACAAGATAAGATCAGCCCAAACAAACTTTTCGACCTCTTTTTTTACATCATAATCACTCTCGACTACACTATATCTAAGATCAAGACCACTCTTTTTAAAGAACTCAGATGCGGCGTCTACATACATCTTTGTCAGATTGCCTTCTGCTACTTCATCATATCGTTGATGTCCATTTATGATCAATACATTTTTCATCACTTCTACCTTTGCTGATATTGCTGTTTCTACATCTTTTCGTAAGTATACTGATAACAGAGGTCAAGACAGCTTTTTTAGACTCCTTACATTTAAGTGTCTATTGGCTTTTTTATCCGAATGACGAAGGCAAAGAGATGTCATGCAATAAAACAGGGATAAAGACGATATTTACTTCTGATCTGACTCATTTTGAATAAGGATATAATATTTAAAGAGATGAGCAAGAACAGCTATCAAATAAATCGGTAAACCAAAAAAAGCTGAGTTTTTACTATCATGGATCGACTCAAATAGAGAGTTTGCACCTGCATACCCTATGGCATCAGCCTTGATCTAGACGTATGGCCCTGTGATATCTCTACCCATAAGATCCGGCTTTGTAGAAGGCAGTTCTTTTTGTTACAATTGCACAAGTCATGATATTAGATAATATCTATACAACATCACAAGAAATCTAGGGATCTCATGAAATATTTGATTATTTTTTTTCTATCGTTTAGTCTGTTTGCATTTGATGTCAAAGTCGTACCAACTCTCTCGTCAAATCCTACATCAGGGACTGGAGTAGGAGTCATGAGCTCTCTTGTCTATCAAGCAGATGAGACATCCTCCCCATCTCAGACGATCATGCTCGGCACCTATACAAATAGCGGTTCCTATAATCTCTTTGCTATTAACAATATGTTTTATCATGATGATGATTATCAGATAAATACCATTGCAGGATATGTCTATAATAATTCAGACTTTGACCTTTCCGCAGATCTGCCGCCTATCATCACATTACCTGATACCAATGCGAACTTTCAGACTAAGGTCTTTATCTTTAATCAACAGCTTTTATATCAGGTCATCGAAGATGTCTATGTAGGTGGTCAGATCTTTTATACAGATCAGAGATTTGAGTCAAAAAATGCTCTGGGACATGCTTTTTTAATAGCTAAAGGCATAGAAGACTCATCACTTGGTTCTGTCGGTCTTATCGTAAACTACGATACTAGAAGTAAAAAAGAGAAACTCTTCCC
>JADGEC010000042.1 GCA_016744575.1 Sulfurimonadaceae bacterium
ACTCCATACGAGGTGTTTCATGAGATAGAATCAGCAGCTTAAGAGAATTGAGGTATGATCTTTAAATCAAAGATTGCACTTCGGATTTAAATTCGGGATCTATACTACACCTCTAATGACCCTATATATCATGACAATAAGGAAGACTCAGACCAATGCACCTATATACACTACTATTACTACTGTTCTCTACTACAGTAGTCACGGCTCTACCCCACTACACAAACTGTGATTTTAGGACAAATCAGTACGATGATATCTGTAAACGTGCCAATAAAGAGGGAGTAAGTGTCCAGTATATAAATGAGTTCCTACTTTCTGATAAGGCACGTGAACGCGATCTCAAAAGCTTTGAACTGTTCAGCCCTAAGAAGATGAGTATGCACCATAGCTCTGAAAAACGCGCGAACAATACTCTGGTCAAATATGTCCCGACCATAGTCAGACATCTAAAAGAGTACAAGGACGTCTATGACTTTGCCGAGAAGAAGTATCAGGTCAATCGCGAGATAGTCGCAGCAATCTTGATGAAAGAGACCCGAATCGGAAAGATCAGGCCCAGACATGATGCTTTTGTCGTCTTCAACACCCTTTTACTAAAGACCAAAGCTGTCACATCACGAGATAAAAGGCTTATCAATATGGCCAAGACCAATATGGTCCATATCATCCGTCACTGCTATGAGAGTCAAATAGCTCCAGACTCCTGCGATCTTGCCAGCTCTTACGCCGGGGCCGTAGGTATCCCTCAGTTCATGCCACAGAACTTTCATCTTATAGAAGGCTATGAGAAAAGTGCCGGTGACCTATCCAATATGGAAGACGCCATTGTCTCGACAAGCCGTTTCTTGCATCATAACGCGAGGTTCACGACATTACTAGAGTGGGAGAAAGTCCCGGATATGAAGCAGACAGAAGCTGACTGGTACGAATATGACTTCAAACATAAGAACGCATCATTTGTCTATTGCTGCAGTAAAAGAAGTAAAAAGAGTTATGATTGTTTTGCCTGTGAAAGACCAGAACTACAGTACCTTCGAGAGTATACAAAGATCATTATGCGTTATAACAACTCATCGCATTACGCCATTGGTGTCCTGCGTCTTGCTCATGATGCTCGTAAAAGTCTAGATACCGATACGACGGACTAGATATCTACGACAACGACTGAGTCATAAGGAGTAGACGGACTCAACACTCATCATCGGGGTCACGATTATCTTGTTCTTACCACTGGATTTTGCTTTATATAACGCTTTGTCTGCTCGGTTTAGTAGACTACTTGAGTCATCATCGTCCTGGTACCAGGCTACACCAAAGCTGGCTGTCAGATGATCGATCGTAGCAAACGAGAAAGCATCTATATGCCTTCGCATCACTTCTATCCTCTCCATAGTCTCATCCGTATTATCACCTTTTAACAGGATAAGAAACTCCTCACCACCCCATCTGGCAAAGATATCATCCTCATGAAGTTCACTCTGTATCAATGTAGTGAACTCCTGCAGCACCTGATCACCCACCTGATGCCCATAAATATCGTTCACTCTTTTAAAGTCATCGATATCCAAGACAGCAAGCGCACAGGCATTCTTATCTGCCAGCTCTTTCTCGACCCTCTTATCAAAATATTTCTTTCTATAGGCACCAGTAAGTGCATCAAGCTGCACCTCGTTCTCAAGGTTTTGTTTAGCATTATTGAGAGAAGTGACTTTTGAGAGCGTGAAGAGTTTGTGCATCGACTCTATGAGTGTTGCCTGCATGATGAAGGTGTCTTTCTCAATAGTGATATGCTTCTCATCATCATTAGTAAAGTGATAGAGCTCTTCATAACTTTTCAAGTCATCATCGAGGAAGTGATATAGCCTCAAGCCTTTTCGCTTGATATCATCCATATCCTTCGCTTTGAAGTAGTCGATAAAGCGCTGGTTTGCGAACTCTATACTATCATCATTAGTGACAAATAGAAGCGTGTTTTGGCTGTCAATGATCTTCTGCAGAGCTCCATAGAGTAGTGTCGTCTCATTACTATACTGTAAAAGCTTCCGTTTTGACTCTACTACTTCAGTGATATTATGAAAAAGGAAAAGCGTGTTATCCCCGTCATAGTGATCGATAGTGATGTTCACATAATGGCCGTTCTTATAGACCGTCTCAAAAGAGAATGAGAGGTCCCTATTATCAAATACCGATGCAAGTTCTTGCTCTCGGCCTACCAGTTCTGGAAGATGGCTTAGGACATCGTCTCCAATCCTGATGTCATCACTCATATATTTAGCGACACCATCAGAGATCTCAGCTATCTTTGAGGCTCTATCTACGAGCACGTACTCAAAGATATCTTTTGAAAGAATAGCGTTTAAGATCACTTGTAGCTTTTTCATCTTAATACTCCTCTTGCTAATGTAGTGAACAAGATCTCTACATCAGTATCATCTTTTGCAGAAGTCAGAAATGTATCATCCCCACGGTGAAGAGCTTCCCGCTCCTCATCGCTTAGAAGATCAGATTTGTTATAGGCGATGACATACTCAGCAGTAGGGTTGACCGACAGGAACGATTCAATATGCTCTTCAAGATGAGTCATACTCTCTGCCCTACTCACATCCGCGACAAAGACTGCGCCACTTGCTCCACGAAAATAGCTTGTCGGGATACGTTTACTTGCAGTCGCACCTTCTATGTCCCATATCAAGAGTTCGCCTTCTCTATTGTCAATATTCAACGCTTTTTTAGAGATCTTGACACCGATCGTCGTCAGATAATCATCATTAAAAGCATTATCTACATAACGCCGAATAAGACTGGTCTTGCCTACATTAAAATCACCGATCAATAGTATTTTTTTTCTGATCATAACGTTTTTAGGACCTCATTTGACATCATATTTAACATGATATCATCTTTCGTCCACAATATCAGCCAGTTGTTCCAGGATCTGACTGTTTTTAAGTTCCAGACCTATTTTGATCCTTCTCGATGCTCTTTTATCTTCTAGACCGTCACCATTACGGATCAGCTCTTTATCTGCACGTCCGACAGCTGTCAGATAAGATCTAAGATCATATCGATGCATAAGATCAGATGTCAACAGAAAGTTCATCATTGCCAAAGCACGTCTGTAGGAGAGATCGAGATTGAACGCATAACTGCCATCACTATCAGTATGACCCTCTATGACAATACTACGAAGATAGGTCTTAGTCTCAGGGTCTTGCATGAGTGTCTCTATGTACTTCTCAAAGACTGTTTTCAGCTCCTCTTCTGTCTCAGCTCTTAAGACACTACTACCTTTTGCAAAAAAAGCGTTGGATGAGAACTCCAAAAAGCCATCTCTGAGATCCAGGTCATTTCTACCTTCAAATGCCTTCACCAGCTTTTTGACCATCTTCTTTCTATACAAAGTCAGACTATCGATCTCATCAAGAAGAGCTACCTGTTCTTCTATCTTCTTTTCCACACTGGCCAATCTTCTCTCAAGCTGTGTTGTCCCAAGAGGCGAACGGCCCTCCCCTTTTTTGATGATACTGCCTAGTGTCGTGACCGGTATGGAAAGGTCATCATCGATGGGCTTATCACTATGGATCGCAATGATCTTCTCTATCGAAATAGCATCCTCGAACGATGTTACTGTCCCGGTAAGTCTAATACCATCGTAACTGCTATCGATCTGTAGTTCATAACCGGTATGCTCTCTGACTTGCGATGTCAACTGGTATTCGACTAACCACTGCTGGAGTGAATACCCGATAAAGCCCAGAAACAGAAGTCCCAAAAACAGGAAGATATATTGTGATGGTGTCGATGAGGCATGCTTCTCCAACGGCTTCTGAGATCTTGTCTGTAGAGCAAGGAAGTCATGCATCTTTTTTGAGAGCTTTATGACTTCAGCACTGCTGTCATCACCATCAAAACTTTGAAAGAGCCGACTATGCTCTTTAAGTAGATCTGCAAAAAATGTGTTGATATCTGAACGAAACTCATGGTTGGGGACATGGTCTAAGAACGCGACTATGTAGACACTGCCCGCACTATCGATATAAAGCGTTGAATTACCATAACTTAAGATCTCGATCTCAGTATGTTCCTGGCTTTGCTGTATCCAGTCATTGATAAAGTCTTTTATGGCACTTGCCATAGAAGCGACCATATGGGCATCTGACATCTCGTTCTCAGCCAGGTGTGCCTCACTGATCAAAAGACCACTGTTCTTATGGACGATAAAGAGTGAGGATACATGGGCTTCTGCACTCTCCTGGAGAAGAAGCTCACTCTCACTTACTCCAGAGACCTTTGCTTTGACCTTGCGTTTGTAACGCTCAACAGATAGGCCATCTTCTACTTTCTCATTGATCGACTCTATAAACTCTTTTAGTGCCTGTGAGACATATTTGGAGATCATGCCCCCCATGATAGGATAAAGTGCATCGATCATCTTGTCCTTATTATCATCGATAGCTTCGACGATGACGGGTGTGATGGTCGACTGAAGTGCACGGCTGAGTTCGTGGGTATTGTCTTGTGAAGCAGACGTGATGATGCGGGAGATATGATCAGCAAAGATCTTTACCGTCTCTTCACCCTTTTCGTTTAGACTCTGAAGCAGCATCGCATCAAAAAGTGGCGTCACTTTTTTGAGGATGACCTCTTCATCGTTGGACTCAAACGTCAAAGCTCTCAACTCATCTTCAAGCCGATCTAACTGCTCGATCTCCTCTGCAATAAGTAACTGCTTAAGCTGATCGAGCTCGGAAGGACTATTTTCCAGTCTCTATTCCTTCACCCAGTACATCATCCACACCAGTCCTCTGTACTTTCATGGCGACTTCTACCAACATCTGCGCCATGTTCTCTCGTGAGACTGTATCATCAGACAATGCGCTCAGACCCTCTTGTAGTGCTGCATCGACTTCTGCTTTCATACTCTTCATCGCTGCTTTGAGTTTTTTCTGTTCATCATAAGTGCTCTCTTTCATGGTCTTAAGCTTCACATTGAACTCGTCTTGCTGATGTGTCATGCGATCTTGCAGCGTCTCTTCAGTCGCATCGATCATGTTTTTGAGTTTTGTCTTATCTTTTTGAGCGATCGAGACCAGATTATCGATCTTTGTCTCCAGCACTTCGAGTGAACGTTCTGTCTCTTTTCTCAACTTATCATGAGACTCATTAAACAAAGTGGCGAACCTCTCTTCGAGATGCTCCATATCATTGTGCACCTGGCTAAACTTCGCTTCAGACTCTTTCATCTGCGAACCAAAGATTATATCTCTGATCCTATCTACGTTACTTTCGCTCTTCTTAGCCATGGTACCTCTTCGGGACTGGAATATTGATATATTTTATCTAAAAAATATCTGTTACAGCACTTTCTTCGTATAAAAAAGCATGATATTCATATATTTTATAAAGTAGGAGAGGAGTTCAAAGTGTGATCTTGTTTGATAGTGCATCACACTGTTTATCTTACTTGAAAACAGGAGTTTTTAACACTAGAAATAACATCCTAAAAGAGTTTTTTCTATAACCCTAAAAAGGGTTATTTATTGATTTAGCGTCCATATTATAAACGCTTGTTCAAAGCCTCTTTAAAGCCCCAGCTTCGACGTGCTTCTTTGACTCTTAGATGTGAGATATCGACGATCATCAGCTCTTCCGTGTCAGCCAGTGAGTCTTCTATCTCACCATTAGGTGAAGCCAGAAGTGAGTCACCGTAGAACCTCCAGTCGTAAGTCTTCTCCTGAAACTCTCCGATGCGATTAGCCCGAAGTATGTAACAGTTGTGGGTAAAAGCCCGGGATTTGATAAGCTCTCTCCAACGCTGATGCGATTCGAATGTCGAGACGGTAGGCAGTAATACACAATCCACGTTCTTAAGTGAGGTAAAAAACCAGAGATCATCAAAGTGCAACTCAAACCCACCCATCACTGCGAACTTCAGTCCATCAAGATTAAAGACCATCGGAGTGCGCAGTGTCACGACATCATTGGCAAAGAACTTCTCTTCGTTCCAGTGAGTATAGTCTATGAGGATCTGCTGATGATAGTAGGAGACAGAGTTGGGAGCGACCTTGACCACTGTCTTATAGGGCTGTTTTCTCTTGACGATCACCAGGGGTACGACAAGGGTGATAGCATACTGCTTTGCCAGCTCTTTAAGTACTTTGATGTGGTGATCACTCTGCTCTTTTATCATTGCGATCGGTGTAGTCTCAAGCTCTTTGAAAAACGAGTTTAAAAGGTACTCGCCAAGCAGGAGCAGTTTTACACCGCGTTTGTTTGCGATCCGTATGTAGTGGTAAAGTTTCGTCGTGCTCATCCCGATAGCGGGTAGCTGTAAAACGGCTGCTTTCATCTAGGCTTCACTGGCTCTGAGCTGCGTCACCGCTGCGTATCTGCTCTACTCTCAACTGTGCTTTCTCAAGCATCTCCTGCGCCATCTTGAGCTCTTTCATGCCCTCTTCGTAAGCTTTTATACTTGCGTCAAGTGCGATCTCCGGGTCCATCAATCTCTCTAAGACCATCTTTGCCTTGTCAAGTCTATCTTCAAAGTCCTCTTTTGCCATCTTTTTCCTTATACCGTGTTCTCATGCCATGGGCTTGGATCTGGGGTGTCTACACCATCATCTTTTAGATGCAGTGCCTCACGTACATAAGACTCAAACTTATCGATCTCGACAAGAAAAGCATCATGTCCATAATCACTCTCGACTTCAAGATAGTCACACTTCTTATTGTGACGAGTCTTGAGCATCGAGTCTATCTTCTTCATCTCATCAGGTACAAAGAGCATGTCACCGCTAAAACTGACCAGATGCAGTTGTGTCTGTATCTTACTCAAGGCTTCTTCGAGTGTATCAAATCCTCGTGCGAGGTCGTAGATATTGATCGCTTTGGTTATATAGAGATAACTCAGCGGATCAAACCATTTTGTGAAATTATAGCCGTTGTACTCCAGATAGGTCTCCACCTGAAACTTTCCGAAAAGTTCATACAGACCATCATCACGTTTATATTCACGACCGAACTTCCTCTGCATAGAATCATGCGAAAGAAAACTGATATGTCCTGCCATACGACCGATCGCCATACCCGAAAGACCACTCTCTGCGATGACCTCGGGGTCATAATAACCTTGCTGGAACTCCGGGTCTCTTAGTATAGACTCTTGAGCCACCTTATTAAAAGCGATGGCCCATGGCTGGGTAGCATAAGTCGCGGCCATAGCGATGGTCTTTTTTGCGAAACGAGGAAAATGGATCGCAAACTGCAACGCCTGCATACCACCCATAGAGCCGCCGACGATGGCGTGGACCCTATGTATCTCAAGACGTTCAAAAAGAATACGCTGGGCTTTTACCATGTCTTTGACCGTGACTACCGGAAACTTATAACGGTAAGGTTCTCCAGATCTCATCGGTGACATCGGTCCAGTCGAACCAAAACAGCTACCTATGACATTGGTACAGATTACGTAGTACTCATCTGTATCGATCGCCTTTCCCGGACCAATAAGACCATCCCACCATCCCGGTTTGTTATCGCCTTCATAGATCCCTGCAGCATGATGCGAACCAGTCAAAGCATGTGCTACCACGACCACGTTGTCCTTATCATCATTGAGCACTCCATAGGTCTCATAGGTGATATCATACGGTTCTAAGATCCGTCCACTCTCGAGATAGAGTGGATTGGTAAAATGTTCGGTATGCGTCTTCAGATTTAACACGTTTGCGCTACGCCTCCAGTGCCTGTCTTAGATCTTCGATAAGATCTGCCGCTGATTCCAGTCCGGCACTGATACGGATAAGTCCGGCAGGTACGCCGCAGGCATCAAGCTCTTCAGTAGATAGCTGCTGATGTGTCGTCGACGCAGGATGCGTGATGATCGACTTCGAATCACCGATGTTGACGACCAGTGAGTAGAGCTTGGTAGCATCGACTACCTTGGTCGCTTCATCAGCACTATTGAGCTCAAAACTCAATAGTCCACTCGCACGACCCTCATCAAAGTAGAGCTGTGCATTGTCATAGTTGGCGTTAGATGGCAGACCAGGGTAGTTGACTTTACTGACCTTTGGATGCTCTTCAAGATACTCCGCGATCGCCAGAGCATTCGCAGAGTGCTCTTTCATACGTAGTGCCAGTGTCTCCATGCCCTGAATAAAGAGCCAGGAGTTAAAAGGTGAGACAACTGCACCAAGATCACGCAGTAGCGAAAGACGCGTTCTTAGCGTAAACGGTGGTAGTGGGACATCCGTATAGACAAGTCCATGATAAGAAGCATCTGGCTCATTGAAGTGAGCATAACGGTCATTACCTTTTAGTTTGTCGACAAGACCTTTTCGCTCGACGAGGATACCGCCGATAGCCAGTCCCTGTCCTGTCGTATATTTACTCGCACTATGGACTACGATATCCACACCATGTGCAAACGGACGACAAAGTACCGGTGTCGCTACCGTGTTATCGACAACACTCAAGATATTGTGTTTGTTGGCAATAGCTGAGATCGCAGCGATATCTGCTACATCGATACTTGGATTAGTCAGTGACTCAAAGAAGATGACCTTCGTCTTTTCATCGATAAGTGCTTCGATCTCCTCAGGTCTATGGACATCGAAAAAACGTGCCTCTATGCCAAAACGTTTTAAGGTATGGCTACTAAGCGTCAATGAACCACCATAGAGCTGTGAGGCACAGACGATGTTATCACCCGCTTCAGCAGCATTAGCGATCGCGTAGAAGATAGCAGACATACCACTTGCTGTGGCTATCGCCGCTTCTCCACCTTCGAGTGTCGCAAAGCGTTTCTCAAAGACATCTGTCGTAGGATTGTTGAGTCGTGTATAGATATTGCCCAACTCTTTGAGAGCAAAGAGATTTGCCGCATGTTCTACATCACGAAACTCATAGGCTGTCGTCATATAGATCGGTACTGCCATAGTCCCCTGTGCGTCTTTCTCATAACCTGCATGTAAGGCTTCAGTCTGAAATTCCATCTTCATCTCCCTTTTCTATATCTGTATGTATCACTACCGTACCTGCGAGAAGGTCATGCAGTGCCCGCTTGTCTTGCCGAAAGGCTACCATCAAGAAGCCCATCAGTAAAAGAAGTGTCGAGACGATATAACCCAATGAACGGGTGATCGCCTGCTTGTTATCGATGTCACCAAGCGTCTTCGCATCGACTATGGTGATATGCACCACTCTTTTGCCTGGTGTCGCACCGCGCCATCGCCGCCAAAACAGTACTGTCACAGTAAGCACAGCGAGCTCAAAGAAGATCTCCCAACGTAGATCTGTTTGAGGCTGTTGTGCCAGTGCAGCAGAGGCATTCCCCTGCATAGCATAAGCCATGTTCTGCTGATACGTCGCCCAGTCGAACCATTGACCATCACTTAAAAAGTAGATGACGACAGCTACAGGAAGTGCTAAAAAGATCGTATCGAGAAATGAAGCTACAAACCTAGTCCAAAAACCCGCATACCGTACTTCTCTCGACTGCATCCCCTGTTCCCTATCTATTCTATATTAGACGTGATAGTTCGGAGCTTCCGCCGTGATCTGTACATCATGGACGTGAGACTCTTTGAGTCCGGCGCTGGTGATTTCAACAAACTCCGCTTTCTCCTGGAAAGTCAGGATATCTTCTGAGCCGCAGTAACCCATAGATGAGCGTAGTCCACCCATCATCTGATGGACGATCCCGGCGATAGTACCACGATAAGGAACCCGTCCTTCTATCCCTTCAGGTACGAGCTTATCTGCTGCCGTACCTTCTTGGAAATAACGGTCCGTAGAACCTTTGCTCATCGCACCGATAGAGCCCATGCCGCGATAAGACTTATACTGACGACCTTGATAGTTAAAGAGCTCACCCGGAGACTCTTCCGTACCTGCCAGTAGAGATCCGGCCATGACACAGCTCGCACCTACAGCTAAGGCTTTCGCCATATCACCGGAGTACTTTATACCACCGTCAGCGATGATCGGCACACCCAGTCTTTTACCGGCTTGTGCACACTCATCGATCGCGGAGATCTGCGGGACACCTACCCCCGCGACAATACGCGTCGTACAGATAGAACCCGGTCCGATACCTACTTTGACAGCATCCGCGCCAGCTTCTACCAGTGCCTCGACTGCTTCTGCTGTCGCTACGTTTCCAGCGATGACCTCTACATCCATCTTCTTTTTGATGGTCCTGACCGTATCAAGAATACCTTTGGAGTGTCCATGTGCCGAATCCAGTACCAACACATCCACACCTGCATCCACAAGAGCTTTAGCACGGTCCATCTGCCCTACTCCAATAGCAGCACCAACACGTAGACGACCAAAGTCGTCTTTGTTCGATGTAGGATACTCAATACGCTTGTTGATGTCTTTGATGGTGATAAGTCCCTGAAGCTCACCATCATCATCGATGATAGGCAGTTTTTCGATCTTGTTCTTATGCATGATCAAAGCCGCCTCATCAAGAGGGATCGCTTTATTTGCTGTGATCAATGGCATCTTGGTCATCACCTCATCAGCACGTTTACTCAGATCTTTCTCAAAACGCATATCACGGTTGGTAAGGATACCCAGCAGTTTGTTATGCAGGTCGACTACCGGGACACCGGAGATCTTATACTCATGCATCAGGTCTTCAGCGTCTTGCAGTGTAGCATCCGGATAGACATAGATAGGGTCGATGATGATGCCCGATTCCGACTTCTTCACCTTTGTCACCTGTTTTGCCTGTGCTTTGATGTCCATGTTCTTATGGATGATACCGATCCCGCCAAGACGAGCCATAGATATCGCCGTACGGTATTCGGTGACCGTATCCATCGCAGCAGAGACCATCGGGATGTTCAACGAGATATTGCGAGTAAGCATGGTCTTAAGTTCGACCTCTTTGGGAAGGACTTCGGAATATTTTGGTACAAGCAGTACGTCTTCGAATGTCAGGGCACGTTTACGGATGTTCATGGGCTCTCCTTAATTATGATCTAGTTGCTGTTCAAGGCTTAATGCGCCATCAAACAGAGTCTGTTCTTCAAACGGTGCAGCAATAAGCTGCAGACCGACAGGCATACCACCTGCAGTCTTCTCTACGGGGATGGATATCGCTGGAAGGCCGGCAAGGTTGACAGAGAGGGTATAGAGGTCACTCAGTTTCATCTCCATCGGATCAGCAAGGGCTCCGAACTTGTTCGCAGTCCCTGGTGCTACCGGGCTTAATATCAGGTCCACATGCTCAAAGACTTTCGCATACTCGTCTTTGATAAGATGACGTACCTTTTGTGCTTTGACATAATAAGCATCATAGTAACCACTTGAGAGTACGAAGTTCCCCAGCAGTATACGACGCTTGACCTCATCGCCAAAGCCTTGTGAACGCGTCTGCACAAAGGTGTCGACAAGGTTCTTACCCTCCTGACGATTCCCATAACGTATGCCATCGTAGCGGGCAAGGTTAGTCGTCGCTTCAGCTGTCGCAGTTATATAGTATGCAGAGATATCATATTTCGCATCCAATAACTGTTTCTCGACTATGGTATGTCCCGCAGCTTTTAATGCATCTATCGCTTTCTCGTAAGCGTGTTTCACATCATCTGAAGCGTCTGCGATATACTCAGGAAGTACAGCGATAGTCAGTTTACGTGAGGCATCAAGCTTATCACTCACTTTCCCATCGTCTCGCTCCACACTGGTCGAGTCCTTGACGTCATGACCACTGATGATGTCGTACAAGATAGCTGCGTCTTCGACGTTTTGTGTCATCGGACCTATCTGGTCAAGTGATGAGGCATAAGCACCCAGACCATAACGACTGACACGGCCATAAGTCGGTTTCATCCCGACGATGCCACAAAAAGCGGCTGGCTGACGAATAGAGCCACCAGTGTCAGAACCCAGAGCAGCGATAGCCAGACCGGCACCGACAGCAGCGGCTGAACCACCAGAACTTCCACCAGGGACACAGTCGCGGTCATGTGGGTTTTGTGTCTTACCATAAAAGCTTGACTCTGTCGTCGAACCCATAGCAAACTCATCCATATTGGTACGTCCAAAAGCGCTCAGACCGGCAGACTCTAGCTTTTCGATGACTGTTGCGTTGTAAGGAGCGATATAACCCTGTAAGATGTTCGAACCTGAGGTGACTGACCAATCCTTGACCTGGATATTGTCTTTGATCGCGATAGGCACACCATCGCCACTACTCTCAGTGGCGATGTAAGCATTAAGCTCTGGATCAGCTTCGATCTTTTGACGTAGATCGTCTTTAAAGGCTGTCAACTCTTCTTTAGACAACCCCATAGCCTCTTTTAATGTGATCAACTCTCTTCCTTTACTTTTTTCACACGTTGTACCCCGGCGATCCCCAGTCCGATGATGACAAAGATCACAAAGATAGTCCCGATAATAAAGCTCATTGGTACAGGCTGAGCGAGATCAGGCATTCAGTACTCCTTCACAGCGCTCACACAATGCCTCTTCTTCTGTCGCATGGTATTTCCAACAACGTGGACATTTTGCTTTTTTAGCATAACCGATGATAAACGACTCACCCTCGAGTTCAAAACGTCCAGCCTCATCAGTGATAGCTTTTTTAGAGATACCCGAGACGACAAACCAGTCTTCTGCTTCGACATCATCCATACCGGCGATGATCGTAGAGCTAGTCGAGATCGTCAACTCCAAAGTACTTTTTATCTTCTTCTCTTTTTTCAATCCATCGACGATCTCATAAAAGGCATCACGTGCCTGTCGCATATAGACTTCATCGAAGATAGCTGCAGGGACATCCAGCGCCTGATGGGTAAGATCAAAGATAGTGCCTGCCTCACCTTTGATGATACTTGGAGCACTCTCTAAGATCTCATCAGCGGTATAGGTCAAGATCGGTGCGATCAGCGTCAACAATGAGCTAGAGATCATCGCCATCGCACTCTGACTTCCGCGCCGGTGTGCGTCATCTTTAGCATCACAGTAAAGACGGTCTTTCGTCACATCGATGTAGATCCCACTGAGTTCATTGACGACAAAGTTGCTCAACAGGTTCATGCCCTGGACAAAGTTATAACTGCCAAACTGCTTATGTACCTCATCAAATACCGTCTGTGCTTTTGATACGATCCACTGATCGAGTACACTCATCTCCTCATAAGGCAAGACAGTCTCCAGATCATTGATGTTCGCCAGCATGATACGGAACGTGTTACGCAGTTTACGGTACTGCTCTGCGATCTGCTTAAGGATGTCATCGGAGATCTTCAGGTCACTCTGGTAATCACTCATCGCTACCCACAGTCTCAGTATCTCTGAACCGTACTGCTTGATCACCTTGTCCGGAGCAACGACATTGCCCTTGGACTTAGACATCTTCTCACCCTTGGCATCTACAGTAAAGCCATGGGTCAAGACCCCTTTATAAGGCGCTTTATGCTGTACTGCTGCACTCAAGAAGAGTGATGACTGGAACCAGCCGCGATGCTGGTCTGAGCCTTCAAGGTAAAGATCTGCCGGGTAAGTACCTGCGTCATAGTTACGTGAGCGCAGGACTGAGTTCCATGTGGAGCCGCTATCAAACCAGACATCAAGGATATCGGTCACTTTTTCCAGCTCGTCAGCTCTGTAACCGCTTCCCGGATAGAGCATCTGCTCGATAGGCATCGTGTACCAGGCATCAGAACCCTGCATCTCAAAGATCATAGCAATAAAGTTAAGGACCTTCTCATCGAAGATGACCTCTCCGGTCGCTTTGACACGGAAAAATGCAATAGGTACACCCCAGTCACGCTGACGGGAGATACACCAGTCCGGACGGTTCTCGACCATCGAGCTAAGGCGTTTTCTACCAGTCTCTGGATAGAAGTCTGTCTTACCGACATGGTCTATCGCGATCTCTCTAAGTGTCTTACTCTCACCTTCAGGCGTCGCATCGACAGCGATAAACCACTGCCTTGTCGCACGGAAGATCAGCGGCGTATGTGAACGCCAGCAGTGTGGATAGGAGTGCGTGAACTTAGAGACTTGCAGAAGACTCTCACCAAGCAGCTCAAGTATAGGCTCATTGGATTTGAAGATATGTTTTCCAACAAACTCCTCCGGATTTGGCAGCAGCTTCTCACGGACGACCGTCTGATCGAAACAGCCAGTCTCATCGACTGGCATGATGACCTCAAGGTCATATTTCAGACCAATACGGTAGTCATCCTCACCATGGCCCGGCGCAGTATGTACACAGCCTGTACCATTGTCCATCAGGACATGCTCGCCCAGAACGAGGTGTGAACTGCGTCCGTTAAGCGGGTTGATGGCGTGTAGGTTCTCAAAAAGCTTGGCATCAAAGGTCTGTACGACTTCGCCTTTGATGACTTCAGCCTTGATCATCGCATCATATAACGCTTCTGCAACGATGTAGCCATCACTGCTTCGCACATATTTCTCATCCGGGTTCAAAGCGATACCAGTGTTTGCCGGAAGCGTCCAAGGTGTCGTCGTCCAGATGACTGGAGCTGCGTTTCCTTCTATGCCCAAACGGATCTTCGACTCATCACTAAGCTCAAAAGCGACGTAAATAGAGTGACTCTCTTTGTCTTCATACTCCACTTCTGCTTCAGCCAGTGCAGTGCGCTCTGCCCAGCTCCAGTAGACCGGCTTGGAGCGCTCTATCAGAAGCCCTTTGCCTGCGACATCACAGAGTGTGCGGTAGATGTTCGCTTCGAACTTATAGTCCATTGTCAGGTATGGGTTCTCCCAGTCAGCGAGGATCCCCAACTGTTTGAACTCATCGCGCTGGACATCGACGAACTTCGCTGCATGATCACGACAAAGCTTTCTGACCTCGCCAGTGTTTAGCAGCTCTTTTTTCTTCTTGCCACCAAGTTTCTTCTCGACCTGCTGCTCGATCGGCAGACCATGACAGTCCCAGCCTGGCGTAAAACGGACAGACTTGCCATCGAAGTAGTGATGTTTGACGATGATGTCTTTTAAGATCTTGTTGAGGGCATGACCGATATGTGTGTGGCCGTTTGCATAAGGGGGACCATCATGAAGGGTAAAGCTTTCTGCATCTTTACGGTTCTTTTTCATCTGTGTGTAGACATCTGTAGCATACCATTTCTGGTAACGCACAGGCTCTTTTTGCACCAGGTTTCCGCGCATTGGAAAATCAGTCTTCGGTAAGAGAAGTGTCTCTTTATAATCCATTGATAGCCTCAGTTATAAAATTTTTGCATTATACCTTTCGAGCGTTTAAAATGCACTGATACTGTGCTATACTGCTTGCTATATATCAAGGGGGATCTCTATAGACCCTGACAACAAGGGGCTCTCTGCTCATGAAAAAGCTACTTCTCTTTGTCGGTAACAAGTTCACTTTAAACGCTCCGTTACAAGAATATATCATCCGTGAAGTCGAAAAAAAAGCGGGAAAAGTCGATGCATTACTCTTTTTCCAAGAGTCAGATAACAACCTCTTTCTGGAACTCGAACGCCTTCTCTCTTTAGATGCTATCGTCATCGTCGTGACTACCAGAAGTACCTTCTCTATCGTAGGTAAACTTCTCAGTACCGTCACCTCCGATAATCAAATAGTAAAAGAGAAGATGTTACTCCCATCTCGTACGGTCATCTTTGAGCCCGACAGCTATCTATTGAACCACCGTGACGCGCAAGTCAATGTCCTCATCGCCTCCGAAGGTGAACGACTACCGATGATCTTAGTCAGTGATGAGAAGCGTACCGCGACCATCCAGCTCTTCGAAGAGGAGATCGACGATGCCAACGCCATCCTTACCCCTCTGACTCAGACCTATGATGTCAGTATCCACTACACAAAGGTAGTCTCAGGCTGGCTCACACTACGTATACAAAGCCGACGTTATGGCAATATAGCGCAGTTCATCACTTCGGCAAAACGACTCCTGCCTAACAAGATCATCCCTGCGTCTAACACCATTGCCTATATCATCGAACATCTTGTCCAGCACAATAAGAAGATCACCTTTGCCGAAAGCTGTACAGGTGGCTTACTGGCAAACTACTTCACTAAAGAGAGCGGAGCGTCTGGCATCTTAGAGGGTTCACTTGTCACTTACTCAAATGCACTAAAAGCCAACTGGCTCGCTGTCAGTGACCTTAAGTTAGAAGAGAGTGGAGCGGTCAGTCCCGATGTGGTCGAGGAGATGAGCGAAGGCGCACTCAATGTCAGTTATGCCGACTATGCCCTTGCCGTCAGTGGGATCGCCGGTCCTGATGGCGGAAGTGAGTACAAGCCTGTAGGTACAGTCGTCATCGGAGCACGCTCCAAAGAGACCTCAAATATCGAAGAGCTGTTCTTTGAAGGTGATCGTAATTACATACAAGAGCAGAGTGCCCTTTACGCCATCAAGATGCTCCTGCTTCTTGATAAAAAGATCTTTTTTAAAGAAGATGTAAAAAACGCTTGACAAAAAAGGGCTAATGCCCTATAATTTCGCCCTCACAAGCAATTGTGTTTGAAACGTCTTGTTAGCTCAGTTGGTAGAGCATCTCACTTTTAATGAGGATGCCGTTGGTTCGAATCCAACACAGGACACCAGTTATTTATCGATGTGCGGTGGTAGTTCAGTTGGTTAGAATGCCTGCCTGTCACGCAGGAGGTCGCGAGTTCGAATCTCGTCCACCGCGCCATACATTGAAAACAAGAATTCCGAAATACTTTTTTTATTATATGATGTCAGATCGATATAGATCTTCGTTTTTAAACATCTAAGATAAAAGATGACATTTTGGGCGCTTAGCTCAGTTGGTAGAGCGCTACCCTTACAAGGTAGATGTCACAAGTTCGAGTCTTGTAGTGCCCACCATTATATGTATTGTTTACTGACCCTTTCGTCTAGTGGCCAAGGACACTATCACTTCATGGTAGGGACAGAGGTTCAAATCCTTTAGGGGTCGCCATCTGGTGAGAACTGAAGATGTTATTTTATTTTTAAGTCACTTTTTTACTTCATGTAAGAATAGATGATCACGGGCGCTTAGCTCAGTTGGTAGAGCGCTACCCTTACAAGGTAGATGTCACTGGTTCGAGTCCAGTAGTGCCCACCATTTTTAGAAAAAAGTCTTTTTTGATTTTAATCTAGATTTAAGTATTAAACGATATAATTTCGTCCACGGTAAGCGGTGGTAGTTCAGTTGGTTAGAATGCCTGCCTGTCACGCAGGAGGTCGCGAGTTCGAATCTCGTCCACCGCGCCAGCTATTTTCAATTCCCCTATTTATTTCACTGACAATCAACCTATTATATCTAACCTCATCAAATCACCCTTTGTACGAATATCTATCGATGCCTTTAGCTTGCTCTTTTCATTATTAGCCGTATAGACATTAGTGGTGACACAGCTTCTTCTAGTCGCTTCGCTTCAGAACTCGCAACTGTCACGCGCTGTGATGCCATTATCCTTTCTACACATCAGATCATTATCACTTAAAATCGTATTTTAATAACCAATTACTCCTTCTGTTTCATTTAGTAACAGAAAGATTATTTTTTATTGATCCACTTTTTTCTATCATCTAACTCAGACCTAATGCTCCATTTTGTATCATCTGTTCTATAGAACAAAAATATTTATCTTAAATCATCCACCTTTAAATGTTTCATGAGATTTTTTGTTATTATATTTAAACATAAAATTTAACATAAAGCACACTAATGCGACTCCTCTTTCACCTAAATAGGTCTCTACTGACGCTTCTACTTGCCGCATCCTTCTTACAAGCTTCTGATCATCAAGAGACTACTATCAAGAGTGATGATGCCGTACATAGTCCACACTGGAGTTATACGGGTAACAGCGGTCCTTCGCATTGGGGTGACCTAGATGCGTCTTACCATGATTGTAAAGCCGGTAAACGACAGTCGCCTATAGACTTTCAGACAGACTCGTCAACGCATGGCATCTCAGATGCTGGTATCTATATGGACTATCATGAGGTAGAACTCGATATTGTCAATAATGGTCATACCATCCAGGTCAATATCGCTGATGGCAATGAAGCTATCATCAATGGCAAAAAGTACACTCTCTTACAGTTTCATTTTCATGCACCTAGTGAACATACCATCGACGGCGAACCTGTCCCGATGGAAGCACATCTTGTACATAGAGCTGATGATGGTGAACTGGCTGTCTTGGCTGTGATGATAAAAGTTGGTAAATGGAACCGGATCATCCACAGACTATGGAAACATATGCCGCCAGAAGCCAACGGACGAAACAAGATGAAAAAAGTCAAAGTCAATGCTATCGGTCTGCTTCCCAAGTCAAAAGCGCACTACCACTACCTTGGGTCCCTGACGACCCCGCCATGCACACAGATAGTAGAATGGTACGTGCTCAAGGAGCCCATAGAGATCGATGCTTCCCAATTAAAGCAGTTCCATAGACTCTATGATGCTAATGCACGCCCCGTCCAAAGTGTGAACAAACGTCCTGTTTTAGAAAAATAGGAGAGACTAGACTATGCGACTGACTACAAAGATCCAACTAAGTCTTACAACTATCATCACCGCTATCATCATCCAATCGGTGATCACCTACATCAACGTCGACTCCATAGGCAACGAACTAGAAGAGATCCCCACCTATCTGCTCCCCTTGAACAGCTTGGTCATGGACCTTGAGAACGATATCCTGCATGAAGAGGTCCTGACCTATCAGCTGCTATTATACTCTGAAGATATCGACTCAAAACGTTTTAGCCAGATAGAAGAGCAGATCGCCGAAATAGAGAAAGAGACAGATGAACGTCTTAAGCGTCTGGATGAAGTGATCAGTGAGGCCATAGGACATGCACATGAGCCTGAGACACAAGCGCAGTATCGCTCCATAGATGCTATCTTCCAACAGATCGAGACCCATCAAAGAGCATTTATAAAGACCCTTACAGCACTTGAACACGACATCTCAAAGAGTGATCACAATCAGCTTGAGGAGCATCAGGAGTTTGTCGAACATCTTCTCCATACGATGGGTCTGGAGATCAGCGATATTGCCCATATCATGGAAGGACTTCTGGAGAGATCGACACATCAGGCACTTGAAGATGGACATAGTGTCATCTTTATCATCATCGTGAACTCTATATTGCTCAGCATCCTTACCATCGTCATCACATTTTTTATGACCCGACAGTTCAAAACAGCCATCTCAAAAATAGAAGCATATATACATACCATCTCCAAACAGAAAGACTTCACCCATAGACTTGACATCGAGAGTGATGATGAGATCGCTTTGATCACAAAAGACCTCGACCTACATGTCAACGCGATGCAAGACCTTTTAGGCAGGGCCAAAAGGACATCATCCGAAAACTCCTCTATCGCGAATGCTCTCTCTAGCACAGCTATAAATGTCAGTAATAATGTCAAAAAGTCAGTCACGCTCATCAACGAGACGACAAAACAGACCACGGAGATCAAAGATGGACTTGATGAGTCGATCGCTGTCGCGCAAGAGAACAAAAAAGATATCATCAAGGCTAGTGAAGATCTACGAGAGGCGCGTGACGACATCATCGACCTCACCTCCAGAGTCCAGCAGAGTGCCGAACTCGAAGTCGATCTGGCTCACCGGATGGGTGCGCTCTCAGAGGATGCCAATGAGGTAAAGAACGTCCTTTCCGTTATCTCGGATATCGCAGAGCAGACAAATCTTTTAGCCCTTAACGCAGCTATCGAAGCTGCTCGCGCAGGTGAACATGGACGTGGTTTTGCTGTGGTCGCTGATGAAGTCCGTACACTGGCTGAGCGTACTCAGAAATCCCTTACTGAGATCAATGCGACTATCAATGTCATCGTCGGGTCCATCATCGATGCCAGTGGACAGATGGGCAGTAACTCTGAAGAGATCCAGAGACTCTCCAACATCGCAGCAGACGTCGAGACAAAGATCAATATGAGTGTAGAGATCGTCGATGAAGCCGTTCATACCAGTGATAAGACCGTGACTGATCTTGAGAAGAGCGGGACAAGCGTGGAGGCCATCGTCTCGCAGGTCTCTGAGATGAATGAGTTCTCTTCGGAAAATGCCCGTAACGTCGAGGAGATCGCTGCCGCAGCTGATCATCTCAACTCCATGACCGATGAGCTTCACAATGAACTTGAAAAATTCCGTACCTAGCAGGCTTGTCCTGATCGGTGCCTCCACCGGAGGACCGGGACAGATCCAAAACATCATCGCAGCTTTGCCAGAGATGGAAGATACCTCCATCATCATCGCACAGCACATGGCTGAAGCTTTTATCCCAAGTTTTACTAAACGTCTGCAGGAGCATAGTGACCACTCTATCAGTTCGACAGATGCTGGACAAACTCTTATGAACGGACACATCTACATCGCCAACAAGTATACCGAGCTAAGCAGTGATGACTGGGGACTACGATTTGTGCAAAACAGTTCACCGCTACATACCTATGATCCTGATATTGATCTCCTTCTCAACTCCATCACACCTTTGGCAAAAGATCTCGACCTGATGTATGTCATACTCACTGGCATTGGTGAAGACAGTGTCCAGGGATGTAGAGAGCTTAGTGAACAGGGAGCCCGCTGTATCACAAAAAGCGAGGAGAGTGCAGTCGTAGATGGTATGCCAAGTCGGGCGAAGGAATGTGTGCCCCATATTGAAGTGATGCATAAAGATGCCATCACACAAGCCATCAAGGAGTACGGTAGATGATGTTTGGTCTTTTCAAGAAAAAGGAACGCACTGAGCAAGTAGACAAGATAGAGATCATTGAAGTATATGATGATGTCACACCGATCGCAGCCTATTTCAAAGAGCAGACCGGGGTAAGTTTTGACAAACAGATAAGTATCCTGAAAAACAAAGTAAGTAGCTTCTGCCGACAACGGAAGATATACGCTTTCTCCGATCTTTTAGACAAGATCTCGTACGACATCGTTCTGAGACAGGAACTCATCGACTATCTGACTACCAATGAGACCTTTTTTTACCGAGAGTTCAAACAGATAGAAGAGATCGTGAGCCTGGTCAAAGGGATGCACACAGATGTACGGATCCTATGTGCTCCCTCTGCCACAGGAGAGGAACCGTATAGCATCGCCATTGCCCTGCTCGAAGCTGGGATCTCCAAAGATCGTCTGAGTATCGTAGGCATCGATATCAATGCTGATGCCACAGAAAAAGCCCAGGAAGCTATCTATAAAGAGCGCAATGTACGTAACCTTTCTCAGGCCATTCGACAGCGGTACTTTACACAGCATGCTAAAGACTATCTCCTTGTCAAGGAGATAAAGGCACTGGTGACATTTCGACAGATAAATCTATTTGACCCCGCGTTCTTACAACTGGGACGATTTGACATCATACTCTCGCGAAACATGCTTATCTATTTTGATCAAGAGACCAAGATGAAAGCAAAAAGGATATTGGAAAGTCTACGTAAGGACCAGACACGACCCATTTTCTTTGGACATGCCGATCTGTTCTGATCTTAAGGGTGACGGTTCCTATCGAAGCCATAACTCAGTCCATACCACTTTTCTTCTACCTCTTACCTATCACTTTTTTTATGGAGACCATCTGAGTGCCGCTTAACAAGCAGACACTCATAGACGCTATATTGATACTGTACTTGTACATGCTTCTTTTGAAGACTTCCATTAGGCACCGTGCTGTTAGCACGATCTTTAATCTAGATAGCGTTATACTTCTTCTTGACTATGTCATGAAAGAACATCCAAGCTTTTCGACGATCTCCCGGCAAAGACGTTCCCTCAGAAAGAGCTAATGAAACAACATACCATCGAACAGGTCACCATCTTTATCAGTGTCAGCAAATGGCTGATCCTCTCCTCTATCGTCGGCATCATCATCGGTGCAAGTGTCACACTATTCTTAAAGATCTTACAGTTCTCGGAACAAAATCAAGACCTGTTACCTTTCAAACAGTACTATCTACTGCCTTTTGCACTGCTCTTTACTGTCTGGCTGGTAAAAAAGTTCGCACCAGATGCACAGGGACACGGCACAGAGAAAGTGATCGAAGCCATCCATAAGAAGGATGGTAAGATAGAGCTTGCTGTCATCCCTGTGAAACTGCTTTCTACCGTGTTGACTGTCTTCGCAGGAGGTTCAGTCGGTAAAGAAGGTCCTAGTGCACAAATTGGCGCTGGTATGGCCTCTTTTGTCTCTGATCTTTTTCGTTTTTCAAAAGAGGACCGTAAGAAGCTGGTCATCTGCGGGATAGGTGCCGGTTTTGCATCGGTCTTCGGCACACCGATCGCCGGAGCTATATTTGGGGTAGAAGTATTAGTCATCGGTCTGATTCGCTATGACGTCCTACTTCCCTCTTTCATCGCCGGTTTCGCCGCATTTTCGACTGCTCAGTATCTTGGTATCGAATATACCTATTTTGATATCCATTTCTATCAGGAGATCGACCTTGACCTCTATTTGATAGGTCAAGTCGTCCTCGCAGGACTCTTCTTTGGTCTGGTATCCGATATCACGATAACGAGTATGAAACGTATAGCTCGGACCATCGAGAAGATCCCTTTGAACAGTTACCTGAAGGCATTTGGCGGTGGTCTGCTATTAGTCATCATATCACTCTTCGTAGGAGACCACTATTTTGGATTGGGCCTTGACGTCATAGACAGTACCCTTGATTATGATCCCTACTATGCAGAGAACATTCCCTGGTATGCTTTTTTACTAAAGACACTGTTTACCTCGATAACGCTGGGTGTCGGTGGCAGCGGGGGTATAGTCACGCCCATCTTTTACATCGGGGCGACCAGCGGTCACTGGTTTGGCACCTTGATGGGTGATCAGATCGCTTTTTTTGCTGCTCTGGGTTTTATCAGTGTGCTTGCCGGTACGACCAACGCACCAATAGCTGCGACCATCATGGCCATGGAACTCTTTGGGCTGGAAGTAGCCCATTATGCTGCCATCTCAGTTGTGATCAGCTTTTTGATGACAGGACATCGTAGTGTCTTTGCTTCACAGATCCTGGCGATGAAAAAGTCTGATGTCCTTAAGATAGACATGGGTGGGGATATCGCCCATACCGAGGTCAAGATGGGGGACAATACCTCCAAAATGATCAAAGACGTCCGTGAACGTCTTCATAAAAAACGTAAAAGCTCAGAAGAGAAGCCTGAAGATAAAGAGTGATATCATAATCGACCGGAGAATGGTGTAAGTATCGAACGTGACCGCTGTTCCTGGTCACGCCGACCTGTTTAGAAAGTATACTGCCCAAGCAGCAAAGAGCCGACCCCCCCCCTCTAATATTTATCAGAGTCAGGTTCCTCTTTCGCGATCTGCATGACTGCAAACCAAAATCCAACGATCACGACTGCGATCGTCCCCAGAAGCAGTGCATCATTGTCTTTGATGATAAACAGTGCCCCTACTCCTGCCAAGATCAATAAAGTGATGATGATGAAGTATCTCATTATTTCTCCTTCTCTTCGACAAGACAATCATGTGTGTCTATCTTCGATGGTGCATAGATCCCAAGTAGTCCTTTTACCCCGACACTCATGATGATATTGAAAAGAAAGATCAAGAACGCCACCATGATCATCGCTCCACTTATCCCTGCCAGGATCATATAAGTGTTGTATTCACCATTGAGATAGATACTCCTTCGAAGCATACCATCTATCCCTGCCATACCCATGAAGGCACCCATACCGATACCACCGGTAAGGTGTAGCCAGAAGTGAATATTTGCCAATTTTTGACTGTAAAGCTTGACACCGTTGGTCAAGATCGGGAACAGTACATAGATAGCACTATAAAGTGTCATCGTCAGACCTACCAAGATCGCGACATGGACATGATTACCGATGATCCATTGGGTATTGTGTAAGATACGGTTCATACCAAGGTCAGCCTGGATGATACCAGCTGGTACTGCCAGCATAAACCCTAAAATACCACCAAGTAAGAACTTAAGTTCATTGGTCATCTTAAGAGGTTTTGCTTTATAGAGTGTCACTAACACGATAAATACCGCGATACCCTGGGTCACAAGCTCTAAAGCTGTCACCACCTCACCGGAGAGGACTTTCAGGAAGTTTGATTGTCCCTGGTCACTCATCAGGTGGTGTGACCAGACTGTCCACGATACGACCATCTCGACAAACAGAGCCGCTCTGGCAACGTTTTGCATAAATAGGTCTTTACCGGAGATCAGCATCGCTAACAAGTACCAAGTACCTGCGACAAACACCAAGACCAGTCCATCAGCTACAAGGTCAAGTCCCCACCAGAAGATGTTCTTATAAAGTAGGGCATCGACCCAGGTGTGCTGAAGGTCCATAGCCATAAGCCCATTCCCTACCAGGTAGATAAGGATAAGGATACCTGCAGACATGATGACGATCGCGTTCAGACCAACATCGATCGTACCCCTTGCTATTGCAGCAATAGGAAGCGGTACCAGGTGTTCCGTGTTCTTTTTTCTAAAGAAATTGGCAATGGCAGTGAGACCCAAAGCAGATTTTAGCAGTGCTCCTGATGGCTGTTTATCCCAGCCTTTGGGTGTATACACGATGGTCTTGAAGACGTTATAGGTATACAAGAACGTACCGACCATGATCAGTGCGACACCTACGATGTAGACGATGCCGCCAAGGGCCGTGAACTGTTCTGTATCTGCCGGAAGCGGCCAGTAAAGCGTATACAGCGGTGCAAAGCTGAAAGCAAATCCGGCAAACCACATGATGAACGTACCAGCACCTATCGTGATCCATGACCAGTTAGCCATCTTAAGACTGAAAATAGGTTTCTTCATCAAATACGGTGTCAAAAATAGAAATGCCCCAAAGACTATCATGTAAGACGATCCAAATATCCCGACCATCGGGTGTACCGTCATGATCGAGAAGAAGTGTGTCTCATCGATAAATGGAAGCGGCTGGATCTCATATAACCTTAACAGCATCCCCTCTAAAGCAGCCAGACCATAATAGAGCAGACCGATGACGACAAAACGTAACGCGATCTTCTGCATCGGCGTCATCGCCTCATGTTTGAGACCGCCCTCATTTCCTTCTATAAGTGTGTTTATAAAGCTCATCTCATCACCCCTCTTGCTTCATGGAATGTATGTCGTCTTCCTGACAACCAGTGACTATGACCGCATCTTCAATGATCATACGTGCCCCTTTTGGTCCGGAATACTCTGTCGATCGGATATAATAGGTCCCATTTTTATGAAACTCCCACATCAAGTCGTTTCCATTATCTGGAACGACTTGCATCTGTGTCACCATCGTATCGTTCTGTCTGAAGATACCAAATCCATAGGTAAGGTCTTCACTATAGGCATCAAAGACGACCATCTTGCCGCAAGGGACCTGCATAGGGTTCTCTTCCAATGTGATCACATGATCTTTATACGTGATCTTAAACGTCTTTTCTGCCTTAATATTCGACCTGTCAAGATCGGTTGGGACCCACGGTAGTACATTATAAGTAAAAAAGTGCAGACCTGTCCCCAAGACCACCAATGTAGCCACATAGGTCCAGAACACTGCAGGCTTCACAATATTTACCGGACCCTCTTTTGTTATGCGATAAGCATACCAACCAATGAGTGATATCGCCACCCAGGCATAGATCGTATAGACAAGTTTCAGCGTTGTCAATATATCTACTGAATCAGTCATCTTCTCTCCTCCTTAAACATGATGTTTTAATATACAGGCAAATGCAAACCTACTTTCTCACACCAACCTTAATAAATTGTACTACATATTTTGTATTATATTTTATTTTGATGATTAATTTTTATACAATTATCTGCTATATTGTATTTTTACTTATACTAGCATGACGAAAGAGGGAGTGAAGAGTAGTCGATCAGCGGAAGCAAGTCTTATTTATAAGAAAGAGTAATGAGATCGTCGAGGACTCTACATTAAGAGCAACAGATAAAGGTTCCGGCCTAAACGCTGTCTTATACGAGAGTAGCCTCAGAATCACTCTAGATATTTTGAAAAAGTGGCTTTCAAAAGATATCAAGACTAAAGATACACTTTAGAATCAACACAAAGACTGTAGCATATTTTATCATCACTTTATGAACCTAAATGATTAAATTATCATCACTTGTATGTATGATTTTCAGATGCCAATCATATTCATCAAAAAGATCAA
>JADGEC010000169.1 GCA_016744575.1 Sulfurimonadaceae bacterium
GGTACGATGCGATCGATTTTAAGCTCTATAGTCTTAGCACTACTGTTATTTGGATGTGGCAGTTCAAGTGACTCTACAAATGATGCGATGGACAATAATTTCACAACGCTCAGAGGAACAGTACCCGGTACGCTTATAGAAGCTTTTTGTGATGATGGAAGTTACTATAGTGTCAACTCTGTAAAAGATGGCTCTGAGCAACACCCCTTTGAATTGACGGTTCCCAAAGCCCTGAACTGCCGGATGGTCATGAGTACTAATGAAGAGAACATCACTACAAAGGTGATCACTCCCATACGGATCATTACCCCAGAGGGTGAGAACACGGTCTTTAGTGGGGTAGGGGAGAGTGCTGATCTTGGGCATATCGACTTGGCCTTAGACCGTAGTGATATCATCGATAGTGGCGGTGATGGAGTGTCGGATGTGCCGCTTGATGTTCAGTATGATGAAGGAAGATTGTTAGTCATCACCTCACAGGATGATGCGCTTGATAGTGATGATGATGGCATCATAGATACCTATGAAGATGATGATAGTGATGGTGTCAGCAACCGTGATGATGATGACGATGATGATGATGGCATACTGGATGTAGATGATAGTGATGATGATAATGACGGCATCGATGATGAAGACAGCGATGGCGATGGCGTCAAAGATGATGATGATGTCGATGATGATAATGACGGTATTGAGGATGAGGATGAAGAAGAAGATGAGGAGAACGAATCAGAAGAGGACGAATCTGAAGAAGATGACCACGCATGAACATCCTTTTAGTAGAAGATGACGATCTGCTTGCTGATCAGATCAGTATGCTACTTCGTAAAGAGCGTTACAGCTGTGATATGAGCCATACTATTGATGAAGCGCAGACGAAGTATGAACAAAACAGCTATCAGCTTATCTTACTGGATTGGAACCTGCCTGATGGTAGTGGGATAGAGATGCTCAAAGAGATACGCGCTCTTAAAGATAATATAGCCATCATCATGCTCTCAGGACGTGAGAGTGTCCATGAGCGGGTAGAAGCGCTTGATGCGGGTGCTGATGATTATCTCTGTAAACCTTACTCGAACATCGAACTTTTAGCACGTGTGCGTGCGCTGCTTCGACGAGAGAGTACGCAGAGGTCGACAAGACTCTCTCATGGAGATGTCACTTTAGACCTGGCTCAACGTCAGGTCTTTGTCGAGGAGATGCCAAAAGTGCTGACAGATAAAGAGTTTGAACTACTTGAACTACTGATGCTGCATAAGAACAATGTGCTTTCACGTTTCCAGATCAGTGAGCTGCTTAATAAAGATTTCGATGCCATCCGCTCAAGCAATCTTGTCGATGTCCATGTGAAGAACATACGAAAAAAGCTTGAACGTCCTAAATTGATCTCGACAGTGCGTAGTGTCGGTTACTGTATTAGAGAGTAGCTTCCGAATCGATCATCTCATTAGTTTTAAATGTCAGTCGTGCGACCGTTCCAAGACCTCTCCCTTCGCTTTGAAGTGTCAGTTCAGCACCGATAGAGTGTGCGATATGGCGACTCAAAGAGAGTCCCAAGCCAGTCCCTTTATAACGGACTCGTCTTGTCTCTTTTAGCTGGGTAAATGCATCAAATACTTTTAAGAGATCATCTGCTCCTATGCCGACACCGCTGTCAGTGATGCTGATGATGACTTTACCCTCTTTTACGCTGGCATCGAGTCGGACACTTCCGCTATCGGTAAACTTGATGGCATTGGAGAGCAGGTTGATGATGATCTGCTTGCAAAGTTTTGCATCGGTAGTCAAGATGACATCTTGTACAGCATCGATCTTAAGCTCCAGTGGCAATGCTTTCTCATCAGCTAAAGGTGTCAATATATCGGTACACTCCTTGAGCAGCGGGGCTATCTTGACATCGCTTAGCGACACCTCCATCTTACCCGCTTCGATCTTGGCGATATCTAAGATGTCATTGATCATATGAAGAAGGTGCAGTGCGGCTTTCTCGATCTTTCCGACGGTATCCATCTGTTCATCATTGAGTGTCTCATACGCGATGAGGTATTGGGAAAATCCGATAATAGCGTTGAGTGGTGTGCGCAGTTCGTGTGACATCCCGGAGATAAAGGTCGATTTGGCTTCTGAGGCACCCTGGATCTTATTGATAAGCGAGATACGCTCTATCTGCAGCATGATCATCGCTCCGACAGAGATAAAAAAGCGCTCTTCTAGTTCGTCATCAAAGTGCTCTTTTTCGATGACCAGATGACCATAAATGACATGCTCTTTGGTAGTGATGTCGTTGAGGTAAAGTGGTACTGAGACACCCCTTGGCGGTATAGCAGCATCGGAGGGGATGAAATATGTCGAATAGGGCATCACGGAGTGAAGTTTTGTCATCGAGACGTCGATGCAGTCCTCTTCATCATCGATCTGTGTGATATGGTTGAACATATCTGTCAGGTCGATAAAACGCTGCATCCTGAGCTGGTTCTCATCAGATAGTCTGTCGAGGGCATCGCCAGTCGTCGCGACAAGACGGTCGAACATATTTGCAAGGGAGCCGGTCTCATCAATACTATCGCTGTTGACTCTCAGGGTATAGTCTTGTGTCGTGATGATCTTTTTCGCAGCTTCCTTCAGCGCTGTGACCGGTTGGATGATCTGTTGGGTCAGATGGCGGCTTACAAAGTAGATCATGGTCATACCCAGTAGTAGCGAGAGTGTGAAATAGAGCATGAAGTCATCGGTAAAGGAGAGAAGGTCTGTCTCATCGATGGAATAAAGCAGGCTGTACCCTTCTAAGAGTCCATCAAGTCCTATGGTACTTCTTGCGATCTCAGAAGCGCTGCCATAGATCAGCTCCTTCCCGGAGACGATCGCATAGTCTGAAGAGGCCTCACCGATCATAAGGCGTTTGAGGTTCTCTATGGGGTAGCGCACACTTAGCTGACCTAAAAGTCTATCATCAAAACTGGCTTTCAGTGGCAGTGTGATGATAAGGCATCGCTGTTCGATGTGATGGGATATCGCATCGATATTTTGATCGATAGCATACTCTTTTTGTAGCATCATCGCCTGGGAGGAGGCAACGATCTTCCCGTTTAGGCCAACGGCATGCATTATCAAGGGGCTATCTTCGCCTAGCTCGGACCTTAGTTTGAGAAGCCGTGAGATACGGTGGTCGACATCCATTGCGATCATGTCATCAAAGATCTCAAGCTGGCTTAAAAAACTTACCTCGCGTTTGAGCTGTTCAAGACGGCTTTGGATCAGCTGTCTACTCTGTGTGGCCTGATGCAAGTAGCGTGCACGCTGCTCTTCGATGATGCTGCTACGCCCCCAATAGCTAAAATAGAGCATGATGAAGAGATAGGGAATGGTACCTATTAGTAAGAATGCAGCCAGTAGTCTATGCTGAAGGCTTTTTCTAAACATCTCTGGCACTTAATGCTCCTTTGACGACGTTAAGCATGGTCATGAGATTATAGGGTTTTGTGAGGTAATCGTTAGCTCCCAATGCTATTGCCCGCTCGATCGCAGACTTGTCGTTTATTGCACTGAGGGTGACGATAGGCATCTCCTGATGAAGCTGCTCACGGATCGCTTTGATAGTATCAAATCCATTGAGCACCGGCATCATCAGGTCCATCAGGATAAGATCGAAATCTTTGATGCGCATCTGTTCGAGTGCCTCCTCCCCATTCTCCGCTTCAAATACTTCCATACCCTCTTTGCGTAGGACTTTGACTATGAGATCACGATTGAGTACTTCATCATCGACGATCAATACCTTTTTCACTGTCTGACCTTATATAGTATCTTCAAGTCTTTGGGGACTTTTGATTGATAGATATACCCTATGGCACCATCTACCTTACGTATAAAGGCTACGATGCTCTCTGTAGAGTGTTGCACAAGTGGTGGTCGTTTTCCCTGATAATGTATCTTGGTCCAGTGTTTTCTGAGCTGGGAAGTCGACATTCTCAAAACATCGCGCTCAAATATCTGACGAGACTCATCTTGTGCAGAGAGATTGAGTGGCAGGAGTCTGGTCTTACCAATATAGCGTGTCTTCTTTAGAAAGATCTGTCTGACCTGATGGTCATCGAGTTGTGCGAGTGGAAAGCTATTATTAGCGACTATGGCAAGCTGCTCTGCAGATAGAAGTGAACCTATCATCCAACTGAGCAGTATAAATAGTCGCATACTCATCCTAGAACATCACGGAAAATGCCAGGTGCACCTGATTTTCATTGCTATAGGTGTGTGCCTGGTATTCCACTTTTAAAGCTACCGGATAGACAGGCCGGTAGGTGTAGCCAAAGATGCCGATCTGCTCATCTCTTACAGCTCCTTCATCTATCTTGTAGTGTTCGAAGCGGCCTATGAGATCGTGACGCTCTTTGACGTGCCAGACCCCCTGAAGATAGAGGGCATAAGGCACGTTCCACTGCTCTTCACCCCGGCGTGCGCCAAACTCGGCACTTACCTTGTAACGCTGCTGCTCATACTGTACGGCAGCGAGGCCGTAAAAGAACTCCTTGTCATCCGTGGTCCGGAAATGGCCGATGTTGGCTTTGATGCTGAGAGCATCATCCAAGAAGTGTTCGACACCACCGCTGTAGTGACGGTTGACGGAGATGTTGTTGTACCAGTCATCGAGGTCATTGTTCTCCTGCAGAGTGAGTGTGTAGGCAGTATCATCATGCAGTGTATCAGCGTAATTCAGCTGAAGTCCGGTCGTATAGCGTGGATAGACAATAAAAGCCAGGTACGGGTTAGAGGCTGAATCACGTAGTACGTTGATGGGTTCCTGACTCCAGTAGCCTACAGGTGTGTTGAACTTTCCTGCGCGGATGTCAAAGGTGTCGGTGATCGCGTAATCGACATAGAGACGTTCGATGCTGACACGGTTGCTATGCTCCTCACGCTCTATCTTATCCCACTCTTTGACATAACTCTCTTTCATCTCGAACTCGGCAAGGTAAGAGAAACGGTCTATATTTCCGTAGCCGATAAGAGCGACTTCATCGACACGCAGTCGCTTATA
>JADGEC010000043.1 GCA_016744575.1 Sulfurimonadaceae bacterium
GACACGGCGTTGGATCTCTTCCATGGCGTTCATAGCATCACCTGAGCTGTACCCCGGCGCTGCAAAACCATTGATCTGGATCGAGCGGTAAAGATTGTAATGAGTGATGTTTTGTGGACCTTCCATATCTTTTATGCTGACCACAGCCGATAATGGGACCATCTCACCTTTATTGTTTTTGACAAAGATCTTTGCGATATCGGACTTGTCTGATCTGAACTCTTTTTTTGCCTGGGCAAAGACCCTGTAGACCTTTCCGTATTTGGTAAAGTCATTGATATAGTACGAACCTAAATAGGTCTGCATAGTGATGAAGATATCTGACATGTTCACACCAAGGGCATTCGCTTTTTCTCGATTGAAATCGACATAGAACATCGGATAGGCAGCATTGAACGTGGTATAAGCGGCACCTATCCTAGGGTCTTTGTTCGCTTCCATGATAAGTTCTTGTACATAGTGTTGAAACTGGACGATATCAGATGCCATATAGTCCTGGACTCTAAAGTCAAATCCACCGACACTTCCAAGGCCTGGAATACCAGGAAGGTTCAATGCAAAGACCTTGGCATCAGAGATGACGGCTGTCCTCATAAATACCTGCTTGATGATAGCGGTAGCACTTTGGGTCTGCGGGTCTCTCTCTTCCCATGGCTTTAAGGTGATGAACTTGATGCCTGCACTGGGGTCAAGAGAAGAGGTGATGATATTGAAACCTTCGACCGTTGTGATCTCTTCGATGGCATCGATCTCACGTAGAATAGTCTCTATCTGTGTTGAGATGATCTCTGTCTGCACGATAGCTGAACCTGGTTTAAGGTTAAAGCCGACCATGATGACACCTTTATCCTCTTCTGGTACAAAGGCAGTGGGTATGGTCTTAAACATATAGCCCGTGTAGCCAAGTAGTGCGACAAAGAGCAAGACAGCAAACCATTTAAATCGTATGATGAGGATAAGTGAGCTCTTATATTTAGCAGTTATCCAGTCAAAACCTCTATTGAACAGGCTAAAGCCTATAAACTCTTTATGATCAGGCCCTTTGTGCTTGATGATGATGGCGGCAATAGCAGGGGAGAGAGTCAGTGCATTGATAGAGGAGATGAAGACGGCAAAAGAGATGGTCAAGGCAAACTGCTGGTAGAGTGACCCGGTGATCCCCGGCATCATCGAGACCGGGACAAATACCGCGATAAGGACAAGTGTCGTCGCGATAATAGGTCCGGTGATCTCAGCCATCGCTTTCTTGACCACATGCGGCATCGGTAGATCAGGCTCTTTGGCCATGATGCTCTCGACGTTCTCAACGACCAAGATGACATCATCGACGACTATCCCGATGGCCAGGATAAGCCCGAAAAGAGTGAGGAAGTTGATGGAAAAACCTGTGACATACAGACCGATGAAAGCACCGATCAAAGAGACAGGAATAGCGACCGTAGCGATAACGGTCGGTCTCCAGTTCTGTAAAAAGATATAGATGACCAAGACGACGAGAAAAATAGCTACGATCAGTGTCTCTATGACGTTGTCGATAGCGACCTCGACATATTTGGTAGTATCATAAGGAATCTTATAAGCGATGCCTTTTGGAAAGCGCTCTTTTAATACATCCATCTTTTCGACAGCCGCTTTTTTGATGTCTAGCGCATTTGCTCCGGAAAGTTGATAGATGGCAATCAGGCCGGTCGGTTGAGAGTTTAAAAGTGCGTTCCAGTCATACAGCTCTGAACCAAGTTCAAGCTCAGAGACATCACTGAGGTAGACTAAGCTTCCATCTTTGTTGAACTTCAAGACGATCTTCCCAAACTCCTGGATGTCTTTTAGACGTCCATCAGCCGTCAGCGTATAGGTGATCTGCTGATCTTTGTAGCCTGGAGCGGCTCCTATCTTACCCAGCGCTGCTTGTTTGTTCTGATCTTTAACGGACTGGATGACTTCCATAGGTGTTATGCCTAAAGACTTCATCTTGTCCGGGTCAAGCCAGATGCGCATAGCATATTTTTTCTCACCCATGTTTGTCGCTTGACCGACACCGGGAATACGTTTTATCTCATCAAGGACATTGATATTGATGTAATTACTTAAAAAGGCACTGTCATACTGCTCTGAACCTTCTATGGCGATGAGACACACCATACTTGGGGATTTCTTATCTACAGAGACCCCTTGCTGTGTGACTTCAGAGGGTAGTGAGGGTTTGGCTAGTTCGACTTTGTTTTGGACGTCGACCGCGGCGATATCGAGATCATAACCGGGTTCAAAATAGACGTTGATGTTAGACTCGCCCGCTGAAGTAGAAGAGGACTCTATGTAGATCATTCCCTGAACACCGTTAAGCTGGTCTTCAAGAGGTCGGGTCACTGACTCTTCTACATCATAAGCATTGGCACCTGTATAGGTAGAGGTGATGGCGACAGTCGGAGGTGTCACTTCTGGGTACTCTTCAACAGAGAGCACAGATAAAGAGACGGCCCCCAATACGACTGTCAAGATGGCGATGACCATCGCGAAAATAGGACGTTTGATAAAAAAGAGTGGTGACATGTCTACTCTTTCTCAGTCGGTAGTGTCGGGATCAGGTTATTTTTCTTAAGAACGGCATCCAGACCTTTGACGTCAGTCACATCTGTTGGTGCTACTTTCAGACCTGGTTTAAGACGTAAAAGTCCATTGACGATCACTCGGTCACCATCTTTAAGTGTGTCCTCTTTTAGTAGCGCAAAGAATCGTGACTCATAGACAGGCTTGATATAGACACGTACAGCCTTATCCTCATTATCGAGGATATACAGGAACTCTCCTCTTTGGTCCTCAAACAAGATCTGAGGGGGGACACCTATAAGCTCGAACTTGTCGGTCACAAAGACATTCACATAGACAAAGGTACCAGGAAAGACAGAGTGGTTGGCATTAGGTATCTGGGCACGCATACTGACAGTCGATGTCATCGGGTCAACGGTATTGTCGGAGAAATCGACATAGCCGAACTTGCGTTCTGCTTTAAGTGCTGCTGAGCTATAGTTGACCTCGATATATGCTTTCAGGACATCTTGTGACCTGAACTGAGCTATCTTTTGAAACTCCTCTTCAGTCGGTGCGAAATAGGCGTATAGAGGGTCCGTATTGTTGACGGTCGTCAAAAGGGTCGCTTCACTTTTTCCGACAAGGTTTCCAACATCTACCAGACGACGACTTGCTTGACCATCGATCGGTGCTTTGACGATGGTGTAGCTAAGTTCAAGCTCTGCTTGTCGGATGGATGCATCATCGCTTACGATATCGGCTTTAAAGGATTCTACCTGTGCTTCAAACTGCTCAAGTGTCACACGTGGTGCCAGACCATCTTTGACCAGAGGTTTATAGCGGTCGACATCGGCTTTGGCAAGTCTTAAAGCAGCTAGATCTCTTCGCTTTTTAGCTTTGGCAGCATCAAGGGCAGCGATATAGTCATCTTGCTCTATCTTAAAAAGCTTTTGGCCTTTTTTGACATAAGCGCCATCTTTGTAATAGATCTCTTCCAAGATACCAGTCACACGGGCGCGCACTTCCTGCGAGCTGCTGGCCTGTGTCTTTCCAGTGTATTGCATCCAGATGGGGATATGCTGTTTTTTTATTGTGATGATCTCAACGGGAAGTGGTGGCGGAGCTTTACGCTCCATCTCTTGTTTGGTCTCACTGCAACCGGAAAACAGAAGTAGTGTTCCAAGCATGAGTAAGGAGGCTGATCGGTAAGTCATTAGGGGTCCTAAATAAGGTGATAGGCCATTATACTCGATTATTATAGGTGATGTCTACAAAAAAGTGTTGATTATTATTACAGAGAAAAGATATTCATCTATACAGAGAATATCAAGTAATATTATATCTTATAGGATCGTAGTCATCTTTCTCTCTCAGGCTACTGCGGGACATAATCGGGATCTAACCTTATGAAGGTTAAGATTTGCGATCTTATGCAGGAGTTTTATATGTATAGTATAAGGACACTTCTTAAACGTACCATCATGATGTCTGCTCTTCTCTATTTTACGGTCTCGTCATCGGCAGATAGTCTGAAGGGTGCAGATAGTTCTGACGAGATCATACAAATAAGAGGTGAGAAGTGCTTTGATGATGAGGAGTACACTAAAGCATACCCGCTACTTAAACGTGAGGCCAATAGAGGTTCACGTCCTGCTATGTACCGTCTCGCTTTTATGTATGAGAACGGTCTGGGTGTGAAGCTGGATGAAAAAAGAGCGACTTATTGGTATAAGCAGGCAGCAGCTGCTTATGACTATGTCCTGGACAGACAAGAGGGCTATGATGAGCAGAACATCACTTTTGCGATGCGTGTCGCCAATCAGATCGACCCGCGGACCGATAAAGAGGGTGCAGCCTTTGCCATGACGAAGATAGACACGGATACACCGGAGACAAAAGTGCTTGTGGACAGCGTCCTCGATGGGCACTTCTTTGGTCTGCAGCCTTACAATACAAACTTCATCTTACCGCTTAGTTATGCGACGAGTAAATACCCTCGGATCCAGGCGGGTACACATCCCAACAACTATACGCCGCAACAGCAAGAGATGAGTCAGTATGACAGAAATGTAGAGGTGGAGTTTCAGCTTAGTCTTAAAAAACCTGTCACTTATGACCTCTTTGGATGGAATGAAGCAATCACTGTCGCCTATACACAAAAAGTGTGGTGGCAGCTCTATGAGAGTTCTGGACCATTTCGCGAGACTAATTATCTGCCTGAGATCTTTATGGGTGTACCTACTTCAGATCATATGGATGAGACGTATGGTCTCAAAGCTGGAAAGTTTGGCTTTTTACATGAGTCTAATGGCCAGGAAGGCTACCGTTCGCGCTCATGGAACCGCTTTTACCTGACAGGACTGTGGCAGTGGGATAACCTTTTTCTCGCTACGCGTGTCTGGGTGCGACTCTCTGAAGATGAGAAGTATGAGGGCTATTATGAGGGTGAAGTCGATGCTAAGACCGGTGAAGAGGACCCCAACACCAGTGGAGATGACAATCCTAATATAGAGGAGTACCTGGGCTATGGTGATATAAACATCGACTACCTTTATGAGAAACATCAGTTCGGCGCACTGTTACGTTACAACTTCGGAACAGGGGGTACGCAAAGAGGTGCAGTCGAGCTAAACTGGTCTTACCCCTTCTTTGAGTCCAAGAATACTTTTTGGTATATGAAGATGTTTAGCGGTTATGGTGAGAGTCTGATAGATTATGATCGATCTGTCACAAAAGCGGCATTTGGTTTCTCCTTCTCACGAGGGTTGTTTTAGTAGTGAGAGTCTAGACCCTCTGCAGTATATAGTCATAATAATAGTCTATATGGCTTCTCTCTTACTTGTAGAACGAGTATAGTGTCTAATATTGCTGTGTTAGAACTTCTTCGATCTAGTAGTAGTCCATGTGGACTTTTGACTCGCACTCTAAAACACTATGTTCGTTTAAAGTAACACTCCTTAACGAGGGTTGGTATAAGTTAGATTACCGCATAATGCTCTTTAAAGAGTCTTATAGGAGTGCTTTCAGATGGTAAGAGGACAGACGGCTTGCGGTGATTGTGGCATCATCATCGATGTCGATGACTTTGACACTACGCATCAATACTCCTGTCCACGTTGTCACTCGACCTTCTACCGTCCCGGAGAGTCATATGACCTTGTCATCATGATGGCGATCACGTCGATGCTCTTTTTTGTACCGGCATTTTTTTTACCGATCATGACGCTGGAGATCATGGGACAGTCTCACTCAGTCACACTTTTTCAAGCGGTCTGGTTCTTTGTCAATGATGGCTACATAGTCATCGCGATCATCGCGGCAGCTTCGGGTGTGTTGATCCCGCTTGCTCTACTTGGGTTGATCTTGATGATGGCTATCGCACTCAAGATCGGTTATGATCCCCGTTCCATCAGTTACCTCATCAGACTGTATGAGCGCTTCAGCGGATGGTCGATGGCAGAGGTCTATCTCGTAAGTATCTTCGTAGCGATGATCAAACTCGGCGGCATGGCAGAACTAAGCCTTGAATTTGGTCTCTTCTCCTTCTCCTCTTTTCTGGTCACTTTCTACATCACTATTACCTGGTTTAATCCACATGACCTATGGAATCAAGATGACCTGGAAAACTGATGTCAGTGAGGAGAAGTCCCTCTGCAGATATTGTGGGCACGTACAAGAAGATACCGTGTCGGAGTGTCTACAGTGTGGTGCCATACTCCATCAGCGTATACCTCACTCGATCATGCTTACCTGGGGTTATGCCCTCGCTGCAGTGCTCTTTCTCATACCGGCGAACCTGTTTCCCATGATGGTCGTGACAGCGCTTGGTAATGATGAGGGAAGCACGATCATGGAAGGTGTCATCTACTTCTTTAAGCATGGAGAAGCAGCAATTGGTGCTATCATCTTCATCGCGAGTGTCGCCGTGCCGATCTTTAAGTTAGCTGTTCTTTTTTTCTTGCTCGCTATTGTGCATCTAAAAAGGCATGATAAGGCCCTGCTAGGGACTAAACTGTTCCATGCTATTCATTTTATTGGAAAATGGTCGATGCTTGACATCTTTGTCGTAGCACTTATGGTCTCCATCGTACAGTTCCAGTCACTGGCCAGTATCCATACCGGTGGGGCCGCCATTGCCTTTGCATCAGCGGTCGTCTTTACGATCATTGCGACAGAGAAGTTCGATCCCAGAACGATGTGGGACGAGATAGAAAACACAAAAGGAGACTACCAATGCGTCAGAAGGCTGTAGTCAGAAAACGTAGGTCTATCTATATAGTGTGGATCATCCCATTTGTCGCTATGGCGATAGCAGGTTGGATGACTTTTAAATATTATGATGAAAAAGGTTTTGATATCGTCATCACCTTCAAGAGTGGCGAAGGTTTTGCTGTCGGTAAGACTCCATTGATGTATAAAGGTATCAAGGTGGGCCAAGTCAGTGCCATCGATGTCAGTGCGAACCTGACAAAAGTAGATGTGACTATAACAGTCGATAAACGGGCAACGGGAGTGGCACGTAAAGGAAATGTCTTCTGGAAGGTCGAGCCAAAGGTCTCACTGACGGAAGTGACAGGGCTCTCTACCATCTTAAGTGGAGCCTATATAAGTGTCATGCCTGCCGAGAGAAAACTATCTAAGTTGAGTGTTCTCGCTTATCAGGATAAGTTTGTGGCTGTAGAACAGGAGCCTATTGATATCTTTGAACCAGGACTGCTTGTGAAGTTACATGCACAAGAGTCCGGGATCCGCGAAGGTGCACCTATCTTGTTTAGAAAGATGGTCGTCGGCAAGGTGTTGGATGTCTCACTTGAGGAAGAGGGTGTGGACTACCTTATCCATATAGAGAACGCCTACCGGCATCTTATCAAGACGTCATCAAGGTTTTGGAAGATCGACGGCCTTGAGATCAGGGCGTCGCTCTCAGAAGTACGGGTAGAGATGGACTCTCTTGCAACGCTTCTTGCGGGTGGTATAACCTTTGATTCGCCTCGTGAAGCTGAGCCGGTCACGGAGCATCACTCTGAGTTCGATCTCTTCAATGACCTTGATGAAGTCAATCTTGACTCGGAAGTGATCATCCTGAAATCTCAACAAGGCTATAACATCGATGCGGAGTCGACAAAGATCTACTTTAAGGGGATGAGTGCAGGGTATATTGTCTCAATAGACTATGATGCCGGGGCTGATGAGACGACGTTTAAGATAAAACTTCGATCAGCATTCAAGCATCTTATCCATGAAGGGACCTATTTTTGGGCAGTCACTCCTCAGGTCGGATTATCGACCGTCAAAGGTCTTGATGCCATCGTACGGGGTTCTTACATCGCTTTTGATGTCCATAAAGGTTCTGAAAAGTCACAAAAGTCCTTTAGACTGCATGATGTACCAATGCCCGTCATGGGTAAACACTTCACACTACTTAGTAAGCGAGGTCATGCACTAAAGTCTGGCGTAGGCGTGAAGTATAACGATATTGTCATCGGTTCTATCTATTCCATGGAACTGACTAAAGATAAGCAACAGATGAAGATCGATATCGTTATTGGAAAGAAGTATGAAGAGCTCGTGAATGACAGCTCCACGTTCTATCTACAGCAGGCCATCGAGTCAGAGATCTCTCTTGATAAGATGTATTTCAATGTCAGTCCTATAGAGACGCTTATCCATGGTGGTATAGTGCTTAAGACTGATGCCATCGGGAGAAAGAGTACGACGCGCCAATTTGAGCTTCTTGAAAGTAGTGCTGCTTATGAAGAGCAGCGTTATTATAAAAGTGGTGGTAAACGATTTAGACTTATTGCTGATACTCTGGGCTCTATCAAGATCGGCTCTGCGATCTATTTCAAAGACATCAAAGTCGGTAAAGTGACAGAGTACACGCTTGACAAGAAAAGTGACAAGGTAGCGATAAAGGTCTATATAGAACCGAAGTATGCCGACAGGATAAACAGTTCTACGAGGTTTTATGATATCAGTGGGATCGAGATCAAAGCGGGTCTTGACGGTGTAGATATACGCACGGGATCCTTGGTCTCTATAGTCTCTGGTGGTATTGCGTTTAAGACCCCTCTGAAAGCAAACGCAGTCGAAGAGATGCACGACTTTGATCTTTATAAAGATGAAAGAAAAGCTGATGAGAAGCATGTCGAGATCTCCTTACAGATGGATCGGGGCTTCGATCTTAAAGAGGGTAGTAGGATCATCTACAAGTCGATGACTGTCGGTCGCATCAAATCGATGCGACTTAAAGGAGAAAGCATCAATGCTATCGCCTTAGTCGATGCCGAGTATGCGGCTCTTTTTACAAAAGATGCACTGTTATGGACAGAAGACTTGCAAGTCGGACTTGAAGGTGTCGTGAATGCTTCTACAATGTTGAGTGGACCTTTTCTTGAACTGTTGCCTGGCAGATCAGATGAGCTTAGCGATCACTTTTTTGTCTCAGCTGCTGCCCCTGCACGGACGATCCATCAAGACGGTCTACGAATCGTAGTCTCCGGTGTACGCCTAAGCAGTCTAAAGGTGGGCTCTCCGCTCTTTTATCGTCAGGTAAAGGTAGGAAGTGTCGAACAGTTCCGTCTAAGTGATGATGCGAGAAGTGTGGAGTTGATGCTCTATGTCGATAGATGTTATGCTTATCTTGTACGTCAGAACACTATTTTTTATAATGCGACGGCTATGGGTATGGAAGTAGGCGTATTCGGGGTAAAGGTATCTACTGAGACGGTAAATACGATGATACAAGGGGGCATCTCTTTTGTGACCCCAGATGAAGCATTAGGTAAAGCAGAAGAGATGCGTTCGTTTACACTGTATGATAAAGCACAAGAGTCATGGCTGGCCTGGGCACCAAGTCTACAAAATGACGAGGCTATGTGTGAGTAGCCTTCTATAGAGGATATGAAAAACAGTAGAAGTCTGTTGCTCTCATGAGAGATGAAAGTACGTAGGACCCTTCTAATACACAACTCTAGGTGCCTCATCTTATAGGATATCAGTCACTTTTTTGCGTCTAGAAGAGGCTTAAAGTCGCAGGACTAGAATGAGTTTGTCACTGATGAGACAAGACGTCAATTAGTCCATAGATCAAAGTTGAGACTTCCGCATGAATCTATTGAGCTCGTACGTGGTCTTGGATATAGGTTAAAATGGACTAAGGCTACTTTACCTAAATGATCTGAAAAGCCAAGATATCTATTTCTCGCAATTTTTTACCTGCAGTAAAATATCAAAGATAGAGCATACACGCCGTCTTATCGATCTCTCAGTTGACCTGATATCTCTCGAAGTTTCCCCTCCGGAGTAGTGGCTTTGAACGTCCCCTTCTCTTTGGGTTCATCATACGATGTATCTGGATAGAGCATCTCAAAAAGTATGTACGATAGCGTCACCAAAATAAGTATCAAGACCACGATGAAGATCTTTAAAAATCTATTATCCACTTTCTGCTCCAATATAAACGCTTATTACTGATGCTCTCTTTATCGAGGAATCATCGATATTGTAGCATGCTCTTTGATGATGAAGTAGAAAGAGTGACTTTTTATCAGCAGATACCTCGGATACAAGGAGAATAAGATGATCCCTTTATTATCTTACATCGTCAAGCCACTCTCCTCAAGTATACGACACACCAGAGAGATCTATGTGCATAATATACTAACGACCTCATACATAGAAATAAAGCGTATCTTGAGAGCTGATCGTCAGTAGTATCAGAGTAAGAGATCGATATTGTTTAATATCCCCTAAGATAGTACCCGACTTTATAACGTATGAGTGTCTTCTGGTCGGGTCTTGGATAACGGCTGTAGGCGTACTCTATGGTCTCTTTGGTGGTATCGTCAAGTATGTAGAAACCTGACTTGTCGATAAATCTTATCTCGGAGATATCCCCATTGGGGTAAAGATCGAACTCGATGATGTTGGAGGCATTGACTCGGAGGTTATTAGGCAAGTTGACACGACCGACGCGGGTGAGGACCTCTTGTGTGATACGGCGCATGATCTCTTGGTTATCAAGGATGTACTTCTGCTCCCCTTCGGAGAGTTTCCCAAAAGCATCACCATAGGCCTCTTTGATGTTTTCACTGACCCGACTGCTTCTGGTCTTGGTGACCTTTTGATTGGCACTGGTCTTCTCTGGTGTTTGCGCCTTTGAGAGCATGGCATATAGTTTATTACTCTCTTTTTTCTTCGGGAGTTTAGTTTGGTTCACTTCGGCTACAGCGACTGTCTCCTCTTTGGGTGGAAGTGTCCTTGTACTCTTTTTTGGTGGCTTTAGTTTTGGTAGTTCTTGCGTTTTGACAGGCTTCTTGAGCATAGGCTTTGGTGGTTCCTTACGTTTTACGGGCTGCTTCGTAATAGGTTTGGGTCTCTCTACCGGTTTTGGTGTTGGCGGCAAAGTCACAGGCTCTTTGACTAACTTCTCAAGTTGTTTACCTTTTGGCATAGGTGGAGCTATCTCTGTGGGTTTGACTTTGTTCTTCTCAAAAGACTCTTTAGCGGCCTTCGGCTGTTCTTTTAAAGAGACCTTCATACGCTGCTCTTTTTTAGGGCTGCTCTTTTTGATCTCCGGTGAATAGATACTCAAAAGAAAAAACAGTAAGAGGATGATGATATGTAAAAGGACCGATATCACCAGTGCAGCAGTTGAACGTCTCATAGTGTCCTTGTCGGTCTCGATAGTAGAAAGGATTATAGCAAATTTGTTTTAACAGACATTGGGTATAATCTTAAAAATTTTATTTAGGACAATACTTATGAGTACTGATGCATCAAAAAAAGCTTTTGAAGAGGCGCAGGCACTGATACCAGGCGGTGTGAACTCTCCAGTCCGTGCCTTTAAAAGTGTTGGTGGGACACCGGTCTTTATCAAAGAAGGTGAGGGTGGTCATCTGATCGATATCGATGGTAACAGTTATGTCGATTATGTTCAGAGCTGGGGTCCGCTGATCTTTGGTCATAGAGATGAGCATATCGAAGCAGCAGTCATCGATGCAGTCAGACATGGGTTAAGCTTTGGTGCGCCTACGCTTGCAGAGACAGAGTTGGCAAAAGAGGTCGTCTCGATCTTTGACTCCATAGACAAAGTGCGTTTCGTCTCCAGTGGTACTGAAGCGGTGATGAGTGCCATCCGTCTTGCGCGCGGCTATACCGGCAGAGATGATATCGTCAAGTTCGAGGGATGTTACCATGGGCACAGTGACTCGCTTTTAGTCCAGGCTGGTTCTGGTCTGGCCACCTTCGGAAACCCAAGCTCTCCTGGCGTCCCTGCTGATTTTACAAAACATACCCTGCTGGCAAAGTATAACGATATAGAGAGTGTCAGAAAATGTTTTACCGATAGCAGTGATATTGCTTGTATCATCATCGAGCCAATTGCTGGGAACATGGGTCTTGTCCCGGCTGATAAACTTTTCCTTACTCAGCTACGTGAGCTTTGTGATGAACATGGTGCGCTGCTTATCTTTGATGAAGTGATGAGTGGTTTTCGTGCGACGCTTTATGGTGCAGAGAGCATCACTGGTACGACTCCGGACATCATCACTCTCGGTAAGGTGATAGGCGGTGGGATGCCTGTCGGTGCCTTTGGTGGAAAAGATGAAGTGATGGCACAGCTCTCTCCCGATGGTCCAGTCTATCAGGCAGGTACGCTAAGTGGTAATCCTGTAGCGATGGCAGCCGGCCTTGCCGCAGTGCGAAGATTAAAATCGAATGCACGTCTTTATCCTATACTCGAAGCTCGTGCTACACGTCTGGTAGAGGGGATGAAAGAAGCAGCAGCTAAACATGGCGTCACTTTGCAGACAGATGTACGTGGCTCGATGTTCGGTTTCTTCTTTAACAGTGACAAGGTGAAGGACTTTGATGATGCAGCAGCTTCGGACCTGGAGTTGTTCGCGAAGTTTCATACGGGTATGTTGGCTAAAGGCTACTACTTTGCCTGTTCACAGTTTGAGACAGGCTTTATCTCTACAGCTACTACGGATGAGATGATAGAGAAGACGATAACTGCGGCAGATGAACTCTTTGGTGAGATAGCATGAGTGAGTTAGAAGAGAAATACTCTGCAAAGAGAGAAGGGAGTGAGAAGCCGCGACTTAAACCCATCATCGAAGGAGCCGAATCTCTCTCTCTTGGTATCTCGATGGTCGTCGCTGTCGTCATCGGTGTAGGCATCGGGCTTGGACTTCGCTCTCTGACCGGGATAGGATGGACACTCTGGGTGGGTGTCATCATCGGTATCGCCGCAGCATTTCTAAATGTCTTTAAAGCTTACAGCAAACAGTATAAAGAGTTTGAGGCTCTTGCAAAAGAGCAACGTTACGCCATCAAAAAACAGCTCGAAGATGATGATTATGACGATGTGAACAGTGACGGCGTTGATAAAAGCTATTAAAGCCGTCTTACTGTTTCAGATCCTTCTTTTGGGTCTATGGCTCCTCTCCTTTGAACTCTTCATCAACGCAGAAGTCGCTTTTTTCTCCGCTTTTTTTATTATGATGGGCTCGATGTACAGTTATAAGAGACTGGTCAGTAAACGGCTGGAGGGCTATGAAGATCTCTCAGAAGATGATCTGATCGATAAAATCGATGATCCTTATGACCTTTATGGTGAGAACGTAGAGATCCCTGAAGGTGAAGAGGTAGACCTTAAAGCCGTGGTCAAAGAGGAAAAAGCCCGTCTGAAAGGGCATACTACGAAAAATACGGCAGCAGCAGCACCGGCAATGGTCTCTATGTATAGGATAGGCGGTTATCTGTTTTTGGTCCTTGGATTTATCGGGCTGAAGAACAATGACCTTCTCTCACTCTGGCCCTATATGATAGCACTGGGTGTTGGTGTCTTTGGCGGCTTTTTCGTTGGGAAAGATATTTATAGTAAGTAAGACGTCAAACGAACAAGTACCCCGCTTACACTTTTATCCTATGCTTTGAAATAGCATAGAACACACGTGCTTTAGGGTCACTCGTCTCAAACCTTTGTCATCACATACTTGTTTACTAGAGTACTACTTCACGACCATAGGTACATTGATCGTCACTCTATTTTGCTTGAGTGTCAGAAAGATGTTCTGTTCAGCGGCGTAGTTCTTTATCTCTGAGATATGCGCTTGATCGATCTCATCACAGCTGAGCTCGATCGCTATTAATGCGTACTTCTTTCCCTCATACCGGATGTGCTCACCGATGCGATAATAGATCCGTGTCGTAATAGTCTCATTAGCAAGCATTGCATTATAGACTTTATTCAGAGTCTTGATAAAGATATCTGCATTTAGTCGTATCTCCGGTATGGTCGGATCGAACTCTTTCTCAAAGTCAACAGAGTTGTTGATAGAGTTACTACTGATACAGAGCTCGATGAGGGCATAGATATTGACAAGTTCAATATCCCCTTTTGGCTCGCTAAACTTAAATGAAGGGGTCTGATAGAGACGGATACCTAACTGTTTCTCATCCTCATAGCCTACGGTGATTCCAAAGAACTTATAGCGGCCGAACTCCAGGTCCAGAAAGTTGGTATTGAAACCAAAGCTTGTGCTGGCGTGGGTCTTTGCGATCTCAAAGATAGTAGTGGTGTCGACCGTGCCCATGAGGTACTGGGCTTCAGCGTTTAATGAGAGTACTTTTCCTTCAGCGCTGAAAAGGACAAAGGGGTTGTAGTCGTACTCTAACCACTGCTGCTCAAAGGTCATGGGTGGACTCCTTAAAAGTGCAGTCGTATCTCATCACTCTTCTATGTAGTTTTTAAGTTTTCGTCCGACTTTTGGGTGCTTCAGCTTTTTGATGGCACTGGACTCGATCTGACGGACACGTTCACGTGTGACGCTTAGCTCCTTACCGATCTCTTCAAGTGTTCGGTCACTCTCGTCATCCATGATCCCAAAACGCATCTTGATGACAGCTTTCTCACGCTCATTGAGCTGCTCTAAGACACCTTCGATCTGTGCTCTAAGGTCATCTTTAAGGATGTTGTCTGTAGGTGAAAGTGATGATTTGTCTTCAATAAAGTCACCAAATCGTCCATCGTCTTCGTTACCGATAGGGGCCTCGAGAGAGATAGGCTCTTTTGTGATCTTGATGACGTTCTTGACCTTCTCCACACTGAGTTGTACCTCTTCTGCAATCGTATCGACATCTGGCTCTTTACCGTGTTCCTGAAGATATTTACGCATTATCTTGTTGATACGGTTGATCGTCTCTATCATATGGATCGGGATACGGATAGTACGTGCCTGGTCGGCGATGGCACGACTGATAGCCTGCCTGATCCACCATGTAGCGTAGGTCGAGAACTTATAACCCTTCTTATACTCGAACTTATCGACAGCTTTCATCAGACCGATGTTTCCCTCTTGGATAAGGTCCAGGAATGGTAGGCCACGATTTGTATAACGCTTTGCGATGGAGACGACGAGACGGAGGTTTGACTTCGCCATACGTGTCTTGGATATCTCAGCGATATCTTTACCACGTTTTATCTGCTCCAGGATGTCAGCGAGTTTATCCGGATCCATATCGAAGCTTCCTTTGGAGGCCTCTTTAGTCTGGATGAGTTTTTTGATCTCCATATAGGTGCTGACCATAGTCGCTTCAGGAACCATACCTGCGATATCCTCTTTTTTCAGTTCAGTGATCTGAGAGAGTATCTTCTGATGGTTCTCTTTGAGAGTCGCGCTGAAAAGTGGAAGCTTGTACTCGAGTCGTTTAAGCTCTTTGTCAAAACCTTCATCACTTCTAAGTGCTGTCTCCATAGAACGTACGAGCTCATTGATCAGTTTGGAGGTCGGTCCAAGGTCAAGTAGTTTTGCTTTAAGATGCTCTTTTTTGAAACTTACTGTCAGGTAGTGGTGAACGGCTTCAAGTGTGATAATACCGTCTTCTGATATCTCATAAGGCTTGTCAGTCGCTTTGATCCACTCTTTTTTCGCTTTCTCAAGCTCTTTGAAGCTGAAAGCGACCATGTCTACGCGCTTTTTGTCTTTAGCAGTAAGTGTCTTGGTGGCTTCACCTTCTGATGCGTTATCCCCGTCAGAGCCCTCTTTTTCCTCTTCAAAACTCTTGAAGAGCTCTTTTACGCGACGCTCACGATTGATAAGTGGCTCTTTATAATCGATGATGAAATCGATAAGGTACGGTACGGAACAGATGGCATCGATGATGATACTTTGACCGTTCTCGATCTTTTTGGAGATCTCTATCTCCTCCTCTTTCGTCAGAAGCGGTATCTGACCCATCTCACGAAGATACATACGTACTGGTGAGTCTGAGCGTGACCACTCAAGAAGCTCATGCTCTTTAAGGATGTCAAAATCCTCATTGCTTGCTTCTTGAAGGAGTTTTTGCTGGGCTTTACGACGCGCAGCAGCTTCTTGGTCATTTAGCATCTTTGCATGTTCGGATGAAGTGTAAAGACAGATCTTGTTTTTTTCTGAAAGTTTGTGGATGTTCTTTGCCTGCGCCATTGTCGGCTGCTTTTCGAAAAGTTCGATAAGCGATTCATAGGTCATACAGTCTTGTGACTTATGCTCGGAAAAGGCGGTCTCTAAAGCTTTGTTCAGTTCTTTGGCGGTCATATGTTGGCGACTCCCACTGTAGATAGATTGAGCGCGATTATACTTGACATAGGCTTAACAACCGCTTGTCATAGGGCTTGAAGGGCCTGTGCATAGAGATGAGAAAAGCTGGAACAGAAGATGCTTATCTGCTATAACGACTAAAAAGGATTTGCAGATGCAGACCGGATATTATGCTGCTGCGGGAGGCATGGTCACCCAGTTCAATCGCCTTGATACGATCGCCAACAATCTGGCCAATGCGAATACTGCCGGCTTTAAGCGAGACGGATCAGTAAGCGGTGATTTCATGCGTTTGTATAAAGAAGCACGTGATGAGCTTCCTAATGCATCACAGACGACAGAGGGCGCACGCTTCTACAATCGTACGATGACACGTGTCCCGCATATAGTCGAGGGATATACTGATCATAGTGTAGGACGGATGGAGAAGACGGACAATACCTTTGACTTCGCCCTTGATAGGGAAGGGCTCTTCTTTGCTGTCAAGACACCTCAAGGGGTCAGGTTGACACGCGATGGTAGCTTTACGGCAAACGGCGAGGGTAAGTTGGTGACAAAAGAGGGTTATGAAGTCTTACCGTCTGACTATTTTGAGTCAGGTGAGTCGATCAGCTTTAACAGTAGTGACACTGTCATCGAAGCCGATAAGAACGGTCAACTCTATACGGCCATACCTGGTACTCTTCAGATGGTCCAAAATAGAAAACTCCTGATCTTACAGCCTGAAGACCTGCGACTGCTTACTAAAGAGGGTGATAACCTCTATGAGAGTCCGGATATCGAGTTGATGAAGCCTTTGGAGACAAGTGACGCAGTTCGTCAGGGTTTTGTCGAAGGAAGTAATGTCAATGCGGTCAAAGAGATGGTCGCGATGATCGAGACGAACCGACTCGTCGGTATGTATCAAAAAGTGATGGACAGCCAGATGAACGATCTCAATCGTGATGCGATAGAGAAACTAGCAGCCAACAGATAACACGCGCAGACACTTTAGAAGAGAAGGATAACGATATGATGCAGTCACTTTATACCGGTTCGACGGGCATGCTTGGGATGCAGACACAGATAGACACTACAGCAAATAACATCGCCAATGTGAACACTATTGCGTTTAAGAAGTCTCGTGCGGAGTTTGCCGATCTGATGTACAGAGTCATGCAGTATGCCGGTACATCCACCAGTGATGTCACTAAGTCTCCTACCGGGATCGAAGTGGGTCTGGGTGTTCGCCCGACTGCTATCAATAAGATCTTTAGTGAGGGTACTCTGAAGCAGACCGACAATCAGCTTGATGTCGCTATCACAGGATCGGGCTTTTTTAAGCTGGAACTCCCCGATGGTTCAGAGGTCTACTCTCGAAATGGTGCGTTCAAAGTCGACCAGGATGGTACGATGGTCAATGCTGATGGCTATAAGATCATCCCTGAGGTGGTCATCCCTGAAGATGCGACTAACATCACGATTGGAACAGATGGTACCATCACGGTCGTACAGGCTGGACAGACAGAGGCTACTCAGATCGGACAGATACTCTTGACGAGTTTTATCAATCCTGCCGGACTTCACTCCATGGGTGATAATCTCTATGTAGAGACGGACAGTTCCGGTCAACCTGTGGATGATACTCCGGGTGTGAACGGTCTGGGTATCCTGCGCCAGGGCTTTGTGGAGTTGAGTAATGTCCAACTGGTAGTCGAATTGACAGATCTTATTACCGGTCAGCGTGCTTACGATGCCAACTCCAAAGTGATCACGACCAGTGATGAGATGCTTCAGACCACAAACGCACTGAAAAGCTAGTAGCGATAAATGATCAATATTTTATAATATTGATCCTCCTCTTCTCTCCTTTAGAATAGTTCAAATCCATTTTGGGTATAATCACGAAAATTTATTTAGGGGTATACTCTATATTGTATGCCCCAGACATAGGATCTTTATGAACTCAATCGCCGGAAAAGTCTGGAACTTTGGTAAGGATGTCGACACGGACCTTATCATCGCTGCCAGATATCTAAACACCTCTGTACCAGAGGAGTTGGCCAAGCATGTCATGGAAGATGCTGATCCGGAATTTGTGAACAAGATGAGCCAAGGAGATATTATCGTAGCCGGTGAGAACTTTGGTTGTGGTTCTTCACGTGAACATGCTCCGATCGCCTTGAAAGCTGCGGGTATCGCGGCTATCATCGCTCCGACATTTGCCCGTATCTTCTATCGTAATGCGTTTAATATGGGACTTCCTATCTTTGAACTTCCCGAGAGTGCAGAGATCAAAGAGGGCGACGAAGTAAGCGTCGATCTCGACGCCGGGACTATCATGAACACTACAAGCGGGAAAAGTTACTCGTTTACCCCTATCCCTGAGTTTATGCAAGAACTGCTTAACTCAGGTGGATTGATGAACTACGCTGCAGACGAGATCGCAGCTCAGGAGAAAGAATGAACAGCTATAAGATAGCACTTATCAAGGGTGACGGTATCGGCCCTGAGATCATTGAAGAGGCTGTAAAGGTCCTTGATGCAGTCGCGGCGTGTGAAGGTTTCGACCTTGAGTACACGGAGTTGTTGATGGGTGGGTCTGCCTATGATATCACGGGTGACCCACTACCAGATGAGACGATAGAGGTCTCCATGAACTCTGATGCCGTACTCTTTGGCGCCATTGGTGGTGAGAAGTGGGATAAGCTTCCTCGTGAGAAACGTCCAGAGAGCGGTCTGCTTCGTTTTAGAAAAGCGCTGGGTGTCTACTCCAACCTTCGTCCTGCGATCGTCTATGATGAACTCATCAATGCCAGTTCACTTAAACCAGAGATCGTCAAAGGTGTCGATCTGATGGTCGTCCGCGAACTTATCGGTGGTATCTACTTCGGTGAACCAAAAGGTAGAGAGGGCGATAGAGCTTTTAATACGATGGTCTATACTCGTGATGAAGTCGTAAGGATCGCCCACTCTGCGTTTAAGATAGCTATGGAGCGTAGTCGACGTGTCGTCTCGATCGATAAAGCTAATGTACTTGATGTCTCTCAACTATGGCGTGAAGTCGTTGAAGAGGTGGCGCTTGAGTATCCGGAAGTGATGTTGACGCATATGTATGTCGATAATGCCGCGATGCAGCTTATTCGTAACCCAAAGCAGTTCGACGTTATGCTTACAGGTAATATCTTTGGAGATATCCTCAGTGATGAAGCCAGTATGCTCTCAGGCTCTATCGGTCTGCTCCCTTCCGCTTCAGTTGGTAATAAGATCGGTGTCTATGAACCTATTCACGGCTCTGCTCCCGATATCGCGGGTCAGGGGATAGCCAATCCTATCGCTACCATCTCGAGTGCATCGATGATGCTACGTTATGCCTTTGGTGAAGTCGTCGCTGCAGACCGCATAGACAATGCTATCAAACAGGCGCTTGCAGAGGGGTATCGGACAAAAGATATCTCTCAGTTCGATGCCGTAGAGCTCTGTTCGACTAATGAGATGGGCTCTATAATCGCCAATTATGCTGCGAAATGCAAACGCTAACACTAGCAAACATCTATGAGCTTCAGGGCCTTAAAGAAGAGGCGCTGGAGATCTATATGGAGATCTTGAAAAGAGACCCATCCAATGTCGATGCGAGTATCGCTGTACGAAGGCTCTCAGGTATGCGAAAGAAATTTCGTGGTCTCAACAGAGAGATGAAGGACTTCTTTGTCCAAATGGAGGATAACGTTGAGTTTAACGAGTTTGAAAGGTGGTTGTTAAAGATATGGAATTAAAAGATGTTATCTTATCGACACTTGCGGAGATGGATGAGCTTCCTGCTCAGAGTCCAGAGCCGGCTGAAGTCGAAGAGACTCCAGCTCCTATAAAGAGAGAGGCACCTGCAGAGGAGCCGGTCAGCCCAAGGTCTATTGACACACTCGAAGATGAGACACTTTACCTTGAGAGCGTCAAAGAGCGTCTACTTGTATTATTTGAGGGTTTTCAGTCACCAAACAACACTAAGATCGAAGCGAAGATCGATCTGACACTCAACTTTCTTGAGTATCTTCTGGCAACGATCGATGCCCGTATTGAAAAGTTAAAAGATCATGGAGAATCATGAACCACTACCGTATTCTTATTGATTGCAGTGATGAGAAGGGACTTGTCTATAAAGTCTCGAGTATCTTCTTCAAACATGAACTGAACATACTTTCGAACAATGAGTTTGTCGATAAAGAGAACAATAAGTTCTTTATGCGCTCAGTCGTTGCTGGAGATGCAGATGCGAGTGTGCTTCAAGCAGAGCTGAAGGCCGTACTGCCTAAAGATGCAAGCTTAGATATCATCGCTCCTGCAAAAAAGAGGATCGTCTTGATGGCGACCAAAGAGTCACATGCGCTTGGTGATATCCTCATCCGTTATGAAGCTGGAGAGCTTGATGCCGAGATAGTAGCTGTCATCTCCAATTATGATCTGCTTGAACCGTTGGTCAGAAAGTTCGATATCCCCTATCATACGATCTCGCATGAGGGACTCGGACGAGAAGAACATGAGCAGAAGGTCCTTGATCTTCTTAGCTCCTTCGAGCCAATAGACTATATCGTCCTGGCTAAATACATGCGTATTTTGACTCCACTGTTTGTCGAGTCTTATGATGATCGCATCATTAATATCCACCATTCGTTTTTACCGGCATTTATCGGAGCAAATCCCTATAAACAGGCATTTAAGCGAGGTGTGAAGATTATCGGTGCTACAGCACACTTTGTCAATAACAACCTTGATGAAGGTCCGATCATCGCTCAGGATGTCATCGCTGTCGATCACGCTTATGGATGGAAAGAGCTGCAGCGTCTTGGACGTGATGTCGAGAAGATCGTACTCTCTCGTGCTTTGAAGATGGCTCTTGAAGACCGTATATTTGTGAATGCGAATAAAACGGTCATCTTTTAGATGATGGGCTGGAAGATGGAAGATGAGAAATGCGAAAAAGCAAGACTCTATCAATATCAGCATAGCACTATTGGCTCTTTCCTGTTTTCTGTCTTTCACAATATGAATGACTGGGGTGATCTGGATGTTTAATATCGTACTTGTCCACCCTCAGATCCCGAACAACACCGGGGCGATCGGAAGGCTTTGCGTGAACACAGGTTCGACCTTGCATCTCATAGAGCCGCTTGGTTTTGATATCACAGAAAAAGCGGTACGGCGAGCGGGTCTTGATTATTGGCACAAGCTTGATCTTAAAGTCTGGAAAAGCCTGGATGAGTTTTTTGAGCAGAACCCTGAAAGCCGCTGTCTTTTTGCGACGACAAAGACAGATCGTCCCTATTTTGAAGCTGACTTTCAAAAGGGAGACTTTATCTTTTTAGGTAGTGAGACTTCCGGTATCCCTGAGGCACTGTTGGAACAGAACCCGCAGCAGTGCCTCACCATCCCAATGACTAAAGAGGGCAGAAGCCTCAACCTTGCCATAAGTGCCGGTATCGTGCTCTATGAAGCTATAAAACAGAACTTTACCGACTATAAGGAGATGATGTGAACCCGATAATGGACACGATCATGATAATACTGTTCGTAATATTCATGCTTTTTATCTTTGTAGGCTATCATAACTCGAAATACTTACAGCGTGAGAAAGATGAGGAACGTCAGAAGCGATCGAGCAGTGAGGAAGAGAGAGACTCTGTTTCCTCAGAGAAATAGGGTGATAGCTCTATCGCTCTGTTCATAAGACTTTTTCTGCCCACATCTCGAGCGAACGCTCAAATCTTTCAAAAAGTGTCTCTGCCTGTTTGATCATCTTTGCCATCACCGATCCTTTTTCTGAGAAATCTTAAAGTCATAATAGATCTTTTTTATAGTAGATCTTAAAAATATTTCAAAAAGACATATTTTATGTCATAATATGTCAAATATTAAGAGTGTATAAATATAGATAGTCTAGGTCTCGTAGGGTCTTTAGTAGATATTCGCTTTTTTGGGGATAAAATCACTTCTCAATTGGCTTTTTAGAGGATATATATCGATGTCAAGATGACAGTTATTGCAAAATGACATATTATTTAGAGCATCTTTATTAGCACTGTACTATTATGATAAAGGAGATTAGATGAAAAGTTTTATTGATGTCGTAGAAGAGATAAAAAATATCATCTCGGAAGATCATCCGGGTAAGAAGATCTTTGACAAGGATATCGCAGAGATACTTGGTATCACTCAGATGAACTTTGCCACGATGAAAAAGCGTGATAAGATCCCATTTCATGAGTTACTTGATTTTTGTGCCAGGCGTTCCATAGCGATAAACTGGCTCTTGTATGGGCAATCCCCTGAGAGTCTCATCGAAACAACAAATCGTTTCTATATGGTCCGCTACTTCAGAGATGTGAGTGCATCTGCCGGAGGAGGCGCCTATAATGATGATGAGCACTATGAACCGTTGATGCTCGAGTCAAGTTTTGTTGCTGCTCTGGGTGGTGAACAAGAGCTCAAACATATTGAAGCTATCAATGTAAGTGGCGACTCTATGGAGCCTACATTTAGTTATGCGGACATCGTCTTTATCAATCGATCGAAGAGAGATATAGGTCGAGGAGGACTTTTTACCATAAATACTGAGCATGGACTCTTTATCAAGCGGATACAAAAGCGAATAGATGGTAAAATCGACATCATATCAGATAACAAAGACTACCCAATACAGATAGCTCATCCTAATGAACTTGAAGTCATCGGAAGAGTCGTCGGACGTTTTGGCGGGGTAGAGTGATGTAGTCTGTGATACAAAGGAGAACGTCTATGCGCTATATGGCTTTAGTCATGGGATTACTGTTGATGACTGGTTGTACTTTACCACAGACACCATCGACTCAGAAAACTGAAGAAGTACAGATAGCGGACTTAGAGACCTATCCTCAAAATGCGACATATTATGCAGATAACATTCGCAGTCGTACAACGCTTGCAGATGTACAGCATGCTTATCAAAGTCACTACTTCTTACCGTGGGACGTAACAGAACCGCCTGATACTCTTGAAGCCATCATGTGGCCATTTCGTGTTTACAAGGCGGAGGGAAGTTTTGGTGAGAACCTAAAGCCACTGCCTCAGTCATGGTTTGATGAGATGCTTAAGCAGTCAAACTTTGAAGCGTATGGGACGAGTAATCGTACAGCTATCACATTGCACTTCTCACATCTTCGTAATTTTCCTACGAGTAAACCATTTTTCAGAGATCCCAAACGTGCAGGAGAAGGTTTTCCCTTTGACTATTTGCAAAACAGTGGTGTCCACGCAAATGAGCCGATCTTTGTCTCGCACTACTCCAGGGATACTGCCTGGGCCTATGTGATCACAGCCTACGCAACAGGTTGGCTTCCCGCTAACAGTATCGCCTATATGACAAAAGAGCAGACGGTGTCATGGAGACAGTCCGGACAGCTTCATCTTATCAATGACGGATACCCCATCAAAGACAGTGAGGGAAGGTTCATCTTTTATGGACGCCTTGGCATCATGCTGCCTATCATCAGTGTCGAAAAGGGACATTATCGTGTACTGACTGTGACTGCCGGAGCTCATGGGGCTCCGACATTCACAGAGGCAGATATACCTGCGTATGTAGGTCGCAAGACAGTGATGTCTATTGATAGAGAGACATTTTCACTACTGGCTAATGAAGCCTTACAAAGTAACTATGGATGGGGTGGTCTCTATAGTGAACGTGACTGTTCATCGACGGTGAGAGATATGTTTGCTCCACTTGGTGTCTGGTTGCCACGTAACTCTTTTCAACAGTCAACTATAGGTAAGGTCTTCTCTCTTAAAGGGATGGACCGTGTAGCTAAGCGAGCTTTCATCGAAAACAATGGCATCCCCTTTGAGACACTTCTTTACCGTAAAGGGCATATCCTTCTCTATCTTGGTCTTTATGAGGGTGAGTTGATGGTACTGCATAATATCTGGGGTGTCAGAACAAAAGATGGTGATAAAGAGGGCAGGGTCGTCATCGGAAAGACAGTGATAAGCACACTCGATATTGGAGCAGATGTCTCAGGTTATGACAAAGAGAGTAATATGCTTGAAAAGATAGAGAGTATGAATATAATCACTATTGAAGGGGATATTTGAACACCTATAGAGTCGATCAGGCTTTTATATCGAGTAGGGTGCCCAACATCTCATCTTGTGTCCGTATAGCGGCGACATTGACCTCTGTGCTCTTACCTAGGCTTATCTGATCACTCATCTCTTTGGCAAGATCTGTCTGACTTCGCATAGAACCAGAGTCTGTAGCTTTGGAGATACTGGCCTGTACTGAGCCATTTTCACCTGAGACCGTCTTTCCACTATTTGGTACAAATCTATCGGTATTCACATTAGCGATGTTATGTGCGTTGTTGTCTAGTAGGGTCTGATTTGCTTGGATCGAAGAGATATTCATATTTACGTTCCTGAGCGTTTAATTACGTTATTATAATACTTACTATCTAAGAGAGGGGTTAGTTCTTATGCTCATATGGTATTTGTAAGTCAAAATGAGTAGAAAGGTACTGTTCTCATCCCTAGCAAGGGATGAGAACTTTTTGAAGAGAGGTCGAAAAAAGTGCAAGATCAGTGTAGGTCAGTGTTTAACTTTATCTCTCTAGTAGAACGGCTTGCTGTGACTTCACCTGTTTGAGAGTTTTGACGGAAATGCAGTCCATTTAGTCCGGCCAGCTCTTTTCCTTTAAAGGTCTCACCATAGAAGTTATGGTCACCATTTACTTCCTGAAGTCTTGCGAACTGGCTAGGATCGATACTGATCTTAGTACCTTCTAAGATCGCAAGACCGGCATCGATGATACAGCCATCACCAAGAGGGATACCACAGACACTGTTGGCACCAAGCAGACAGTTCTTCCCGACTGAGATAGGGTTGCCATCTGTACCGCTTAGGACACCAAGGATAGAAGCTCCACCACCTACATCTGAGCCGTCACCGACGATCGCTGAGCTTGAGATACGCCCTTCGACCATACTGACACCAGTGGTACCGGCATTGAAGTTGATGTAACTCGCGCCAGGCATGACAGTAGTACCGGCATGGAGTTGCGCACCAAAACGTACTTTGGAAGTCTCAAGGATACGAGTATTGTCAGCAGGGATGATGTGCTGAAGAAGACGTGGAAACTTGTCGACAAAATCGACGTGAGGGTACTCGTTGGCAAACTTAAGTTCGATCTCAAAAGCACGTAGCCATTCGAGTTCTATAGGTGTACCACCTGACCATGCTACGTTTGGCAATGCGCCAAATGCACCATTAAGGTTGATACTTCGCAGTGCGACTTTTGCAAGGGAGAGGGCATAAAGTTTCAGATAGGTGGCTTCTACACTTTGACATGCAGCATCTTCAAAGATGAAGACGACACGAAACTCGCCATCACGCATACCGTTCTCTTTTACCTGGTTATAAAGTGCAGAGACTGCCTGGATGTTCTTATGTGCATCACCATAAGCCTCATCAGAGTAAGGGGTAAAGGCATTCAGACAACTTGTAAGGAAATCAAGGTTGACATTACAGACGACTTCATCGGCACTGAAATCCACTTTTACACCTTGCTCTGCCAATGCTTCGATGAAAATAGCTGCGCTACCAAAGTTCTCATCCCAGTTAAGCACAGGATAGCTGGCCTGTAGGACTTTGTCACTGTTTAATTGTCCAAGATCTACACGGCAAATACCGAACCCTACAGGGTCTTTGTAGCCAGGCTTGCTTTTGATGGTCTCTATCAATGCTTTGAAGGCATCTGTTGTCTCAATGGTCTGCATGAACTCTCTTTTTATTTTTTTTGGAATTTTAGCATATTCATCATTCTATTAGGGTGTCTTAAAGAAATTTGTCATATTTATTTCAGTTTTAGCTGTTAGGGATGAGTCGTGATATACTTTCTCTCATAAAACACTTCCCTGAAGT
>JADGEC010000170.1 GCA_016744575.1 Sulfurimonadaceae bacterium
GGTCTTGTATATTGGTACGATCACCGATGGTGATGTAGTGGACATCGCCGCGGACTACACAACCAAACCAGATCGAGCAATCTTTACCGACAGTGATGTTACCGATGACATCTGCCGAATCTGCTATCCAGCTCTTGTCACCCAGTACCGGTGACCACTTTTTAAAAGGGTAGGTCAAAGTCTCTGCTCCTTAACTCTCTGAGAAGAGTCGTCTGCTGAGCTGATGGGCAGAGCTTGTCGTCTCTTTCTTGGACTCTTTATGAGCCTTGTTCGTAAAACTCTCTATCAGACGTTGATTATTGATGATCTTAGACTTGTCTGCTTTTATCTTGATGTAGGAACCATCGCTGTTGAGCTCATGGGCAAGGACATTGTCCGAGATCTGGAGTTGTAACATCTGGAGTAGCTTATCTGCTAACTCCTCATCTTCAATTCCTGTGAGAAGCTCGATACGGCGGATGAGGTTTCGCGGCATCCAGTCGGCGCTGGAGATATAGATCTTTGGAGAGGCATGCTTGGCATAGACGATTCGTGGATGTTCAAGATATTTTCCAATGATCGATATGACCCGGATGTTCTCACTTACGTCTTTGATACCTGGACGCAGAGAACAGATGCCCCTTACGATGAGGTCGACTTTTGTCCCGGCCATGGAAGCCTTGTAGAGTGCTCTGATGACATCTTCATCGACAAGAGAGTTGACCTTGACGATGATATGTCCCTCTGAACCCATCTCTGTCTCTTTTTTGATCATTTCCAAGATCTTAGGTTTGATCTCGGTCGGAGACATGTAGAGTTTGTTCAGACTACCTTTTTTACTAAAACCGGTCAGAAAGTGAAAAAATCGTGTGAGGTCATTGGTGATCTCGACATTAGTGGTCATATAGCTGACATCGGTATAGATCTTGGCTGTTGTAGGGTTATAGTTACCGGTACCAAGGTGGGCATACTGCTTTAAGGTACCATTGACACGACGCGTGACGAGTGCGGCTTTGGCATGGACCTTGAAGCCGCTGATACCATAGATGACATGCGCGCCCGCGTTCTCAAGAGCACGTGCCCAGATGACATTGTTCTCCTCATCAAAGCGTGCTTTTAGCTCGACCATAGCGGTTACCTGCTTACCTGACTCGGCAGCATTCATCAGCGCCTTGACGATCGGTGAGTTACTTCCTGATCGGTAGAGCGTCATCTTGATGGAGACGACATCGGGGTCTTTAGCTGCGGTCTGGATCAGCTTGATGATAGGTTCGAAACTGTCATAAGGGTGATAGAGTAGGACATCACGTTTATCGAGGATGTTATAGATGCTCTCATTCGTATCAAAAGGTGGAAGCAGTTTTGGTTTAAAAGCGGGAGCAAGTAGGTGGGCAAAGTTCTTGTTGCCAACTATCTGCCAGAGACTTCCGAGGTCTAAGATAGTGGTGAAGTGATAGATATCGTCTTGGCCGACATTGGCATGACGGTTGAAAAAACGTATGAGGTCCTTATCAGCATGGATACCAAGTTCGAGACGGACAAGCTTCCCTTTTTTACGAAGCTTCAGACCCTCTTCAAGTATCTCCATGAAGTCATCGGCTTCCTCCTCCTCTATGGTGATATCAGCATTTCGTGTGACGCGAAAAGAGGCATATTTTTGCAGAGTATAACCTGGAAAGAGGTTCCCTACATGTTCCGCGACAACACTCTCTATTGGCACATAGGTTCCATCATCAAGTTCGACAAAGCGTGAAAGTACCCGTGGGACTCTGACGATTCCGTAACGTATGATGGACTCCTCATCGATATCATTAAGTCTGACGATTATGCCGAAACTCAGGTTATTGAGATGGGGAAAAGGGTGTGTGGAATCTACGGCGATGGGCACGATGACAGGGTAGATATGTTCATGAAAATAGCGATTTAAGGTATTTTTCTCATGTTGGTTGACCTGTGCATACCGTTTGATGGAGATACCCTCTTTCTCCAGGTCTTTAAAGATACCCTTAAGACTGAACTCAAGTACCTGAAGCTCTTGATGCAGATAGTCCCGGATCTGACGAAGCTGCTGCATCGGTGTCAGTCGGTCAGCACCGGAGACGATGACTCCGGCACTGAAGAGCTGTTTCAATCCCGCCACGCGGATCATGTAGAACTCATCAAGATTAGTACCGTAGATAGCCAGGAACTTTAAGCGTTCAAGCAGTGGAAGAGACTCATCTTGTGCCTGTTTGAGTACGCGGGTATTGAACTGAAGCCATGACAGTTCACGGTTGATATAGAGCTGCGGGTCTTTGAGATTTATCATTTTGGTATGCCATTATAGGGATGTGATCAAGGGCGATTGTAACGAAGATGTTATTACAAAAAGGTTATAAGCTGATTGCCCTCAAAGGGTAAAAGCAAAGTGGGAATATTCCTATCATCGTAAAGGCTATGTTATACTTGCTACTAAAGAGAAGATGATAGCTTGGCCTTTTAAGGTCAGCTTTTACTGGAGATCGTCTAGTGGTCCTCAGCATCATGTCTTAGCATTATAGTGCCATTGCGGCTAGCGTAGTCATAGGGGTCTTTCTCCTATGGCGTTTAAATAAAAGTAAGTCACAGTGATCCCAATACAGACTGATAAATCCATCGGTATCATGCTTCCCAGCAGTAACAAAGCACTTGCTGCCGTACTGAAAGATGCGACACCTGAACAGCTTGCCATCCTTTCTCAGCCAAAAGATATAAAGTCTGTCCTCTCTGATCTTTTAAACGATACCCTTGGTAGTAGTCGTTCAAATAGTGTGATCCTAGATATGCTAAAAAGTAGTCCGCTGTTTAAAAACCTGGGGAACTTCACTTCAGACCTGAAGCAGCTGCTCTATCTGCTCAGACGAGACCATAGCTCTGCAGCTATTCAGGGTGCTTTGAAGAGCTTCATAGCGACTGTTGAGAAGATGGATGAGAAGACATTGCAGAAGCAGATCGCCGACTCAGGCGTCTTTTTGGAGTCAAAGATAGCTGGGAAGGCAGACCCGCTAAGTTCTCTAAAGACACTGCTTGAGCAGACGGCACTTCTACTCAAAGGGAGTGCGACTCCGGAGGCAAAAGCCAGTGAGCGACTCATCACTACACTGTTGGATAACAAGCATCTCTCTTTGCCTCCTTCAGCAACAGCGTCGCCAAGACAGCTTCAAAGTATGACGGAGACACTTAAAGGCCTGGTCACACTGTTGCAAGATGCCAGACCCTCGCCTGTGGCAAATGTACATAAAGAGATAACTGTCGTTATAGAGAAGCTTCAGCTCCTTGCACAAGAGACTCCTTTGAAGTCTGGTAACACCTTGCCAAAAGACATTAGAGAACTGCTTGTCCAACTCTCTGATAAAGCGGCACCGAGCGTAGTGTCTGAGAGTAAGGCAGCAGTGGTTGATGCAAAAGCATTGTCAGTAGCAAGTAGTGTCTTATCAGCTGATGTCAAAGTCATACTGAGCGAGAATAAAAGTGTATCAGGCTTGATAGAGAGACTTTTGTTCAAACTTGATGCTCTTATACTCAGTGAGGCTAAAGTCGCACCGTTGGCTGCGATGTTCACAGAGAAGAACATACCGCAGGATATCCGTGCTTTGATAGGACAGCTTCAGGAGATAATGCCTGTCAAAGATGCTATCCTCTCACCCGAAGTAGCCAAACTGGCTGATAAGCTGGCACTTTTCACACGACCCGGAGAGTTGATTCCGGGAGCGACGATAAAAGAGCAGGTCTCTACTGATGTCAAGGCTCTGCTGCTACAGATGGGTGATGATGTACGAAAGGCAGATCTACCAGGAAATGTGGAGATATCAAGGCTGATCGACAAGCTGATGGTCCAGATAGATTACTATCAGTTATTGTCGCATCTCTCTTCATCTAACTACCTCTACATCCCTTTTGAGTGGGACCTGCTTGAACAGGGTGGTATGTCGTTTAAAAAAGGGGATGTAGAGGGGTTTTACTGCGAGATCAACCTGCGTCTTCGTGATTATGGCGAGTTGAAGTTGATGCTGAACCTGCAGGAGAAAAAAAGACTGGACATCACGATCTTGACGGAGAAAGATCGCCTGAAAGAGAAGTTCAAGACTCACAATCAGGCACTGCGGGCTGCTATCACTGCGGCAGACCTTATACCGGGACAGATCCGACTATTTGATATTGAACATGCAGAGACTCCGCAGCCTTATACGCAGCAGGGACATCGTCGTGATATCGACCTTGGTTTTGAGGTGAAGGTGTGAGCGAGCCAGTCAAAAAAGCGGCGGCGCTAAAGTACGACCGTGAGAAAGATCGTGCACCAAAGGTCGTAGCTAAAGGTAAAGGAGAGGTCGCCGGCAACATCATCAAGATCGCCGAGCTGCATGACCTGCCCATCAGAAAAGATGAGGACCTTGTAGAACTGCTCTCCAAAGTCGAGATCGACAAAGAGATACCGACTGAACTTTATGTCGCGGTGGCTGAGATCTTTAAGTTCATCTATGATGTGACAAATGATACCCGTGGAGGTAATAAGAAGTGAAAAAGATCGTACTGACGACACTAAATGCCAGATATACGCACACTTCAATAGGTCTGCGTTATCTTTATGCAAACCTAAAAGAGCTTCAAGACGAAGCGACTATCCTAGAGTTTACCATCAATGAGAACGTCCAGAGTATTGCAGAGAAGATCGTCGAACACTCTCCAGAGATCGTGGGAATAGGGGTCTACATCTGGAATGCCTCAGAGGTGCGTGAACTCATCGAGATCATTAAAAAGGTCTCACCCGAGACGACTGTACTTCTGGGTGGTCCCGAGGTGAGTCATCTGCCGTTTCGTGTCGATCTTGACAGGGCCGACTTCATCATCCAGGGGGAGGGTGACCTGGTGTTTTATCAGGTCTGTCGAAAACTGCTTGATGGTGACCGTCCTTCTGAGCGTATCATGCGGCCGCAGATGCCTTCTCTCTCTGAGATAGTGCTGCCATACGCCTACTATAGTGATGAGGATGTCCAAAACCGTTATATCTATGTGGAGG
>JADGEC010000044.1 GCA_016744575.1 Sulfurimonadaceae bacterium
CATGACGTAATAGTAGTGTGCAGCACCATTGATGTTTGCCCAATCTGAATTAGACTGGATGAGTACATGGTCAGGGTTTGAGGCATCATAAGAGGGGTATGTGATACTTTTAAGATAGGTGCTACTATCGGCTGCAAAGATGATAGTGCTGAAGACGATCATGATGCCCAGCAGCCCAGACTTCATTCTATCCAATACATCTCTCTTACTTCGAATAGCTATTCCTTTTTTTACATGACACCTAGACTATCTTTAACCATTTAAGAGGTACTGGAAATATACCAAGAATATATGTGACTTGACTGATGCTGGAATTATATTGTCTTAGTGTAAACTCATGGTAACAGGACTTTAGAACATAAGGTCTCTTTTTATACAAATAGTTTGGCAAACGATCGAGCATATAATTGAGAATAACTATAAAATAACAATAATAATTTTTTTTTGATTTGACCAAAATTATAGTAAAATACGGAGACTATTTTTAAAGGCTTTCATGATCATGGAAAACAATGTACCCAATGTAGAGATCGATGAAGATGAGATCGATATAAAAGAGATATTTAAGACTATCGGGAATTATAAGAGAATGATCACTTTTAGTGCACTTATCTTTTTCTTGCTCGCCCTTATCTATGCTTATTTTTCTCCTAATATCTATAAGACGACAACGTTAGTAAAACTTGCTTCGGAGAAGAAACAGCAAGATGATCAGTTTATGTCTGAAGCCCTGGGTAAAGAGGGCGCAAACATAGATGATGAGATCACTGTTTTTAAGACACGTTATATGGTCGAGAAAGCACTGAGTAGACTGAACCTTGATACTCGATATTTTACAACACACAACTTGAAGACTCAGGAGTTCTACAAAAATGCTCCTTTTGTCGTGACCTCGGTCAACTTGATAGAGTCGATGAAAGATGTTCGGTTTGAGCTGATCCCCGATGGTACAGAAAGTTTCAGACTGCTTCTGGAACCATCGTTTAAGACAAAGGCAATGGAAGCGCTCTCGCTACTTTCAGAAATTCCCATAGTCTATGATGAGACGCACCGATTTGGTGAGTTGATAGAGACACCGTGGTTTACCCTCACCGTCCAAAAGATCTTTACGCTTGAAGATAATACTTATTCATTCGTTGTCATGTCTGAAGACGCCAAGGCTGAGTTTATAGCTAAACATCTTTCCGCATCGGCACAATCCAAATTAGGGAAGATCGTAGCCCTTTCTTTTGAAGACATCATCCCTCTTAGAGCAAAAGAGTTTCTTGATGCGCTTTCACGGGCATATGTTCAGGAAAACCTTGACCTTAAGTCTCAGACTGCCCAGAAAAAGCTTGATTTTATCGATATGCAGCTTGATGCTATCAACAAGACACTAAAAGGTTCTGAAAAGAACCTGCAGGCCTTCAAAGCTACCAATATTGTTGTTGACCTGGGCAGTAAGGCGCAGTTGACCTCTGAGAAACTTGGTGAACTTGAAAGTCAGCTTTATGAACAGAATATGAAAAAAGGGGTGATGGAGAATGTGCTGAACTACATCGAAGTAAACAAAGATATGAAAAATATCAGTGTCAGTTCATCACAACTGGAGAGTCCAGCTCTCAATACCCTTATAGAACAGCTTCAAAAAGCCAATACGGAATTGGCTTCACTGCTTACGGACTTTACCTCACTTCATCCAGATGTTGTCAAAGTCAACCAGCAGATCTTATCACTGAAAGAAGCTTTAAAAGATACACTCAAAAGTAATCTACGTAATGTCAAAAACCGCTCTAATGAGCTTGCACGGATCATTAGTAAGCATAAAAAGTCACTGCAATCCTTGCCTGAGCAGGAGAGACAACTGACACGACTGACAAGAAATTTCTTGGTCAATGAGAAGATCTACTCCTTTTTGCTTGAGAAAAGAGCGGAAGCAGCTATTGTCGAGTCTTCCAATGTACTTGAGACTCGCATAGTCGAGCCTGCTGTTCTGCCTAAAAGACAGGTCAAGCCAAAACGACTGCTTATACTCATCGTTGGTCTTATTATTGGTGTTATAATTGGTGTTGCATTCGCTTTTTTACGGGAATTCCTAAATGATACGGTTCATGGTATCGAAGATGTTGAGAAGCGTACTAATATACCTGTTTATGGTGTCGTCCCGTTTCTGGATGAGAAAAAAAGTGTACAGCCCTATTTTGAGGCGATGCGAGTCATCTCAACGAATGTGGAGTTTCTACAGACCAAGGCAAAGTCCAAGCTTATCACGGTCACTTCGACTGTTGCTGGTGAAGGGAAATCATCGACACTCTCTGAATTGGCTAAAGTACTTGCCACGAATGGTAGGAAGGTCATCATCCTCGACCTGGATCTAAGACGTTCATCTCTTCATGATAAATTATCACTGCCAAATAAAGTGGGGATGAGTACACTTCTTTCAGGAAAACACACCATCAAAGATGTGAGACAAAAGAGTAAGTTTGAGAACCTTGAAGTCATCACTGCCGGTCCGGTCCCTCCTAATCCTATTGGGCTGATCATGTCAGATGGTCTTAAGCTGGCTGTCGATCAACTACTGACAGAATATGACTATGTACTACTTGATGCTCCTCCTATTGGTCTGGTCGCAGATGCGATGGCCCTTATGCGTATGGCAGATATCACACTTATAGTCTTGAAAGCTGACTACTCTAAAAAAGAGTTTATCAATAATTTTGCCCGATTTACGAAAGACCCTAATATCAATGCAGGTGTTGTCCTTAATGGTGTGACAGCTGGTGGACATTATGGGTATGGATACGGTAGCAACTACGGTACGACCTATGGAAGCGATTATTATAGTTAAGCGAAATAGTCTCATAAGCGTTTTTAAATACGCTTTTGTAAGTACATGAGAAATCAAGAAGGATAATAAATATGCGAATACTACTGTTGATATTTTTGACTTTTGGCACACTTTTTGCCAATATGACGGCACGCTACGATGGAAGCTATAGCTTTTTAAAGATGGCAGAAGCCACTATGACCTATGATGATGACGGACAACATTACAGTATTATAGTAAAGATAAAAGCTACCGGTCCGGCAAAACTGTTTAGTAGTAACCGTACTGAGAGTGTTGAGAGTCATGGTAAGATAGTCGATGGTGTCTTAGTACCCGATAAGTATGTGCGGATCAAAGATAATGATAAAGTCAGACGAATCATGACCTATCAGTTTGACCATACTTCCAAGGTTATCACAAGAGTGATCGACAATGATGATAGAGAGACTGGTGAGAAGATTCATACTGAGAACAAGTATCACTTCTATACTAAAGACGATATTTTGTCTTTATACTATAATTTCAGGCACTATTTTAAGAATAACAAAGATATGTCTTCTCTTTTTACAACAGCGATTGGTGGACGAACAAAAGATGGTCAAGTACATGTCACCATACCTTCTGGCGAGAAGCTTGAAGAGGCAAAAGACCTTATAGAAGGTGCCAGCCAATACTATACCTTTAATGTCTTTGCACAGATGATGGGAAGTGAGAAAGGCGAGTTTTACATCGGTATGAAAGATGAAAACACGGTCAAGAAAGTCGTCTTAAAAGATGTTGTTTTCTTTGGCGATGTCATTGGGACACTTGTAGATTAAGTGAGTCAGGCTTTCAAGGTCTCAAAAGTCTAAGGGAGTTCTCTACTCCACCCGCTCCCAAAACGTCCCCTGCGGTGTATCCATGATGGCAATACCCATGGAGATGATCTCATCTCTTAGGGCATCAGAGGCTGCATAATCTTTTGCTTTTTTCGCCTCTGTACGTTTAGCCACTAGGTTATCTATCTTACCCTTGCTTATCTCATCCAGACCAAACTGAAAATACTCAAATGGGTTTTTTGTACCAAAGCCCAAGAGTATCTCTATATATGCCAGGTCGGCGAGTGTCCGGCGTTTTAAGACTTTGTCTTTCGGGTTCTCATCTAGACCCTCATTTGCTCCAGCTATCATCGCATCTACAAGAGCGTAAGCGACGGAAACGTTCATATCGTCACTGAGTGCTTCAAGTAGTTTAGTCTGAAATTCTGAACTCTCTACTTTCACTGCTTGCCCAAAGAGCCGTTTTTTCAGACGATAGAGCCTGTCTAACCGCTTTTTGGAGGCTAGCAGGTCCTCTTCATTAAAATTAAAGTTCGAGCGGTAGTGGGTACTGAGCAGGTAGTGACGCAGGACCTCTCCATCATACGCCTTTAGTGCGTCTTTGATAAAGAAACTGTTACCCAGACTCTTACTCATCTTCTCGCCATCGATGTTCACGAAGCCGTTATGCATCCAGTAGTTCGCTAACTCATGATCGCTGGCACAGCGTGTCTGGGCCGCTTCGTTCTCATGATGGGGGAAGAGCAGGTCGGCACCACCACCATGGATGTCGATGGCGTAGGCTTTGTCACCAGCGAGATGTTTCTCTATCATCGCTGAACACTCTGTATGCCAGCCTGGACGGCCAGGACCATATGGAGATTCAAATGTCAGAGAACCATCGTTGACCGATTTCCAGAGAGCAAAGTCGGCTGCATCACGTTTCTCACCTGAGCTTTCGACACGGCTTTGGCGATCCTCATCTTCCTGGTGACGATGGGAGATACTTAGGTAGCTGCTATCACTCTTCGTATCGAAATAGACATCACCAGCTGTGCTCTTGTAGGCATGACCCTTCTTAAGCAGATGGTCGATGAGTTCGAACATCGCCTCAAGTGATTCAGTCGCTTTCGGCTCAATGGTTGGCCGCTGTACACCAATGGCATCCATATCACGGTGATAAGCAGAGGTGAAAGTATCAGTAAGGGTGGTGATATCGATATCTTCTTCCATAGCTTTTTTGATGATCTTGTCATCGATGTCAGTAATATTTCGGGCAAAGACCGGGTTGTAACCGTTGGCACTGAGAACACGACGTAGAAGGTCAAAGACCAACGCACTTTTGGCATGTCCCAGGTGGGCGTCATCATAGACAGTAGGTCCACAGACGTAGAGAGTCACCCTCTCCGGTGAAAGGGGGATGAACTCACGTTTCTTTCTACTGACAGAATCATAGATAACCATGGATAAGTTCCTTTGTGATGAGTAAGATGAAGGTAAAAGCAGCAGAAGCAAAGAGCCAAAGCAGTAGACGTTTTCGTGTGATAATAGCAGAAAAGTAGGTGTATCCGAAAGCTTTAAGTGTAAAAAAGAGTCCGATAAAGCCACTGATGGTACTCGCAAGTGCCAGACCTGCTGCCCCCAGTGGAGAGATAAACAGCAGGGAGAGTATGATGTTGCTGCTTAGGCTGAACGTAGCGATCTTCGCTGCTTCCATCTGTCGTTTTTGTGCGTAAAGCCACAGTGCAAATAGTTTACTTAGCCCAAAAGGCAGTAGTCCGATCATATACATCTGTAGGACTGCTGTGGTGTTGAGAGTGTCCTCATGAGAGAACGCACCCCGTTCAAAGAGTAACCAGGTGATCTCTTGTGCCAGTATAAAACCGCCAAGTGAGCTGAACATAAGGATGAATGCTAAAAACCAGAAGGCTTTGGTGATGGCATCAAGTGCCTTGTCGGTATCATTATTTTTGAGGTACCTGGCGACTTTGGGAAAGAGTGCTATCGAGGTCGCGATAGCAAAGAGGGCCAGAGGCAGCTGAAAGACACGGTTGGCATAGTAAAGATAACTGATGGCTCCTGTAGCGAGAAAACTTGCCAGCCAGGTGTCCAAAAAGGCGGAGATCTGTGCAGTGGAGTTACCCCAGACGGCTGGGAAGAACTGTTTTGTGAAACTTCGACTCTCTTGGCGGATCTTTACGGCTTTTCTTTTAAAGTAGCGTACACCCCCGATGAGCAGTGGTGAGAGACCCACTTTATAGATCGCGGCCAGATGGACCAGCAGTTGCAGCAGGCCGCCGATGACTACCCCATAACTGAGATAGGTGACGATCTCTATCTGCTCGCTTCCCTGTGAGAGCATCAGTGCCCCGATAAGAGAAAGGTTTAGCAGTCCTGTAGCAAAAGCAGTGGTAGCGAAATGATGCTTGTACTGCAAGAAAGTACTCAAAAACGTCACAGCAAAGATGATGGGAAGATAGTAGAAATTGATAGCGACAAAAGGGGCAGCTATCGAGACCGTCGTCTCATCAAAGCCAAGCGCGATGGCTTTTGCGGAGAAGTCTGGAAAGAGGTTGACCAGCAGTGTCATAAAGGCGATGAAAGAGAAAAATACGGCAAAGATATGGACTGAGAAGACAGCCTTATGTCTTGAGTGGGTGAAGGCTGGTAGAAAGACCTGCGTAAATGCTCCTTCGGCAAAGATCCGGCGAAAAAGGTTGGGTAGTTTAAAGGCGATGAAAAAGATATCGCTGTAGATGTTCGCACCTAGTACAGAAGCGGTCATCAGGTCGCGGATAAAGCCTAAAATACGGGAGAAGAGGATACCTATACTATTTGTAAAAATAGCTTTTAACATATATCGTGTCGCTTTTTTACAAAAGTTTAACAAATAAGTGATTAAAATAAGCAACACATTCGAGACAAGGGCGGTCATGGCATTTTTCAGCAAGAAAGAGAAGCCCGAAGATAAAAAAGAAAAAGTCATCAGACCTATTGTAGTGCGTACAGAAAACGTTGCTAAAGAGATGATGAACGTTGCTGCTAGTAATGATGTCACTACCGCGTCTTTAGACTTTAATATCCTTGAGATTCAGACCTTCACCCGCATGGGCTCAGAAGGCAAGGATGCAGAGTACGAAGAGCTAGCCAGTGATGAAGTCGTGCATCTACGTGGTGAGAACATGATGCTCAATCCGATCTTCGAGATCAAGCAGTCTTATGAGGTCGAGGTCTTCAGTCTCAGTAAACCTGATCCTCTCTCTTCTTTGAACCTCGCTGTGGGTGCCAATGCCTCACTGACGAAAGTATTCCTGACCATCAAAGATGGCTCTACTGTCACATATTTCGAGGGGATCGAGACTGCGCTGGTCAATATGATCAACAAAAAGAAGCTTCGTGCGAACATGATGGTCGAACTCTTTGATGAGCCGATGAGTGAAGCGGTCAAAGAGTTAGTGACACGTATAGCGGATAATGAACGACTCGCATTCAACAAAGACGAGCAGCTTCTTATCGCACAGGGGATAGAACCCGTCGCAACGATCGATGATGCACTTATCTTGCACTATGAGCAGAGACAAGAGCTTGGTGAAGACGATCATGGTCGTGTGGACTACTCAAAACGTGGGTACCTTATCAGTGCTGTGGTAGAGGAGGTGTTGATCGAATACATCAAACCTCGTATTGGCAACGCTGGACGCAATTGCAGAGGCGAGTACCTTATCCCTCGTGAGCCAAAAGTCACGCATGAACCGGAATTTATGATCACTGACAAGATCGAAAAGATAGAGAATGACGATAAGATCGAGTATCGGGCGAAGCAGAGCGGTTATGTCACGTTCGAGGGAAATATCTACGACATAAACACTGAGATGGATATCAGTGAGATCAGTTTCAAAGCTACGGGCTCAATAGAGTCCCAACTCGATGCGGATGTCTCCATCAATGTCAAAGAGACCGATATCTTCAAAGATGCGATCGGTATCGGCATGGAGGTCGAAGTCAAGGAGATCAATGTTGATGGAAACACCGGTTCTAACTCCAAGGTCCATGCTGCTAAAGTGCTCATAGGCGGTCAGACTCACCAAAGCTCTGAGATCTATGCAGATGATATCTCGATCAATATCCATAAAGGAACGGCGGTTGGTAAAAACGTCCATATCACCCGTCTTGAACATGGTGTGGTAGAAGCTGATGAAGTGACAGTCTCTCAGGCCATTGGTGGGACTATTCGGGCAAGGATCATCAACGTGGAGATACTGGGCTCACATGTGACCATGACTGCTGTGGAACGTATTGAGATCGGTTCACTTAACGGTGAAGAGAACAAATTTATAATCGACCCATTGGTCATGATGGGTAGTAAAGAGACACTTTCTACGAATGAGAGTGAGATAAAAGAGGCTAAACGTAGCATCACTGATGGAGAAAAAGAGATCGCTAAGTACAAAGCGATGATAGAGAAGAACCAGTCTGCGTTCATCGAGCTTAAAAAACGTCTACTGCACTATAAGAAGAACAATGTACAGATGCCGACCTCTTTTGTCAAAAAGTATAAGCAGTTCGGGCAGCTGTACGCACAGGTTGAGACACTGGAAAAAGAGCTTGTTGAAAAAGAGGAACATCTTGTACAACTGGTGAAAGACCATAAAGCACTGCAAAATGATATCTTTGATGCGAGAGTAGTCAACAATAGTCGGTGGCAAGGACATAATGAGATCCTTTTTAAGTTGATCGAACCTGAGACTGTTGTGACATTGGTCCCCAGAGAAGATAGTAATGAACATGTCTTTGCTCTTTACGAAGATAAAGAGAACGAACTCTTCTCGGTCGTCGCGGTGAGTGAATGATCGTAGTGATAATCGAATACCTCGACCCTAGTAAAAATAATGATATGATAGGACCTTTATGGCCGTAGGAATAGAGGGATACCTCGACTTGAGTGAAATAGATAAGATGGGACTTCTGTGATCGTAGGAATAGAGGGTACAATAGAGCACAAAGACCCCTCGACAGTACACATCAACGTACACGGTCTAGTCTATGAGGTCTTTATCTCTTTACAGACTTATGGGAACATCAGTAGTGAGCGGGTCAAGCTTTTTACCTCGCATATCATCAGAGAGGACGCGCAGCAGCTTTATGGTTTTTTTGAATCGGCTGAGAAGGTCCTTTTTGAGCGGCTTATCAAGATAAGTGGTGTCGGACCAAAAGTGGCACTGGCGATCTGCTCGACTTTCTCACCATCAGAGTTCGCCTCGATCATCGCTTCAAATGATATGACAGGTCTTAAGCGTGTACCGGGAATAGGGCCCAAAAGTGCAGGGCGTATACTGGTAGAGCTCAGCGGTTTTGATATGGAACTTGTCGCTCATACTACACCGCAGAGCACAGCCGTAGGCGAAGCAGCACAAGCTCTGGAGTCTCTTGGTTTCAAAAAAGAGCAGGTGACAAAAGCACTTATGCAGTGTACGGGAAGTGATACAGCTACCCTGGTCAAAGAAGCATTAAAAAAATTACAAAAAGGATAGGCTTGGAATTAGCAATACTTTTCGGCGGAGCCAGTTTTGAACATGAGATCAGCATAATAAGTGCTGTGACACTTAAGGAAAAACTTACCGGATTCGATCTTCACTATATCTTCTGTGATCAAGATCATCACTTCTACCTGATCGATGCAGATAAGATGAACGCAAAACTATTTGCTTCGGGTGAATATAAGAAGATGCCCGAGCTCACTCTCGCAATGGCAGGTCTGAGCTACAAGAAGCGCTTCTCTACAGTCACATTGAGCATGCCGATCTTGAACCTTATCCATGGGGCTGATGGTGAAGATGGGACTATCGCTGCCATGCTTGACTTCTATAAGATCGCTTATATTGGTCCGCGTCCAGCTGCTTCTGTACTTAGTTATGACAAACGTTATACTAAATGGCTGGCAGAGTCTTTGGGTGTCAAGACGGTAGCTTATGAGATGCTAAGTGCCAAAGAAGTCCGCGATATCACTACGCCGCTGCCTTTCATCATCAAGCCCGCCCGCCTTGGAAGTTCCATAGGTGTCAGTGTGGTTCGTGATGAGAACGAGATCGATTATGCGCTTGATGTGGCTTTCGAGTTTGATGAGAGTGTCATCATCGAGCCCTTTATCGAAGGGGTGAAAGAGTTTAACCTTGCCGGTTACCGTGGAAACGATGGCATAGTCTTCTCCATAGTCGAAGAGCCTCAAAAGAACGAGTTTCTGGACTTTGAGAAGAAGTACCTTGACTTCTCCCGTACTGCCTCCGTCAATGAAGCAGATCTCGATGAGCTGGTAGTCAACCGTATGCGACACGCTTTTGAGCGTGTCTATAAAGGACTTTTTGAAGGTGCCCTGATACGTTGCGACTTCTTTTTGATCAATGATGAGGTCTATTTAAATGAGGTCAACCCAGTACCGGGTTCTATGGCTAACTACCTTTTTGTGGATTTCAACAAGGCCATCGGAGAACTTCTAAAACATCTCCCACTCAAAAAGATGCCTAGAGTCGATTATCGTTATATCCACTCTATCAACGCAGCTAAAGGAAAGTAGTGGCACTTAAGTCGATCCAGTATCAGCAGCATACGTTCAACATCAGTTATGAGATACTTAATCCCTCAGCCAGTCTGACTATTATCTTCTTGCACGGGTGGGGTTCGAACAAAGGGCTTATGAAAGATGCGTTTGGTAAGCAGCTTGATGCTTTTCGTCATGTCTATGTCGATCTGCCGGGTTTCGGCAATAGTACCTGTAGTCATGAACTCACTACCGAGGACTATGCCAACATCATGGAGCTTTTCCTGGCGCAGATCAACGCCAATCATGACCCGATCATTGTCGGACACTCATTTGGAGGCAAGGTCGCACTGCTGCTCAACCCGCATGTTTTGATTTTAGTGGCATCTGCGGGTATACGTGGGTCGAAATCACTTAAAATTCGATTGAAGATAGGCATGTTCAAACTGCTTAAAAGGCTGGGACTTTCAAGTCTCAGGTCAAAGTTTGTAGCTGAGGACGCAAAGACACTCTCTGAGCCGATGTACAAGACCTTTAAACATGTCGTCAATGAGGATTTTTCAGAGAAGTTCGCTGCTTATAGAGGGCGGGCACTGCTTTGCTGGGGAAGAAGTGACACAGCGACTCCATTAAAGGATGCTCGTAAGATAGAGAAGCTTATCAAGGATTCACGTCTTGTTGACTTTGAGGGTGATCACTACTTCTTTTTGAAACATGAACAAGAAGTAGCTAAAGAGATAGAGACTATCGTCCTTGAAAGTAGAGGTTAAGTATGGATTATGAGATGCTGTTGGCTTTTGTCACGAATGTACTCTTTGTCACGACATTAGGATGGTATCTTGTCACGAACCTTCAGTGGTATGACTACCGCATAGAACGTGTTATCTTACGTCATCATAAGAGTTGGTGGCACTTTGTCTATTTCTTCATCCCCTTCATCGCTTACTATACGACAGATCGTTTTTTTCCGATCTTCTTCTATTTTGCTATCTTGCCAGCGATCATCATCTGGCACCGTAAACTGGATAAGAGACTGGTCCTTACCTGGCGTGTACGCCGATTTTTGATCTTGCTTCTGGGTCTGACACTCTTTCAGGATGTGCTTTGTACTATCCAGCAAGGTTGCGGGCTTTACGGTGTCTTTATGCCGTTGGCGGTGGCTTATATCGGTAGTACCTTAGTCGAGAAGTATCTTTTCGCCATCTATAAAAAAGATGCGAGACAAAAGATCGCTAAGATGAAAGACCTTACTATCGTTGCAGTCACGGGCAGTTACGGTAAGACAAGTATGAAGAACTTCATGGCGCAGATGCTGGCATCAGGCCATAAGGTCTACGCTACTCCACGAAGTGTCAATACCATCGGTGGTATCATCCGTGATGTCAATGAGAACCTACCAGACGATACCGATATCTATATCTGTGAGGCAGGTGCAAGAGAGCAGGGCGATATCTACACCATCGCACAGTTTCTGCATCCTCAGATCGTGGTCGTAGGCAAGGTGGGGCCACAGCATCTGGAGTATTTCAAGACGATAGAGAACATCATCCGTACCAAACTCGAGATCATGCAGTCTGATAGACTCGAACGTGCTTTTGTCCATAGCTCCGTGACGGATGAACCGCACGATAAGGTGATCCATTTCGGCGATGATATAGAGGGACTTGAGGCCACGCTAGAAGGAACAGACTTTGATATCACTCTCGCTGGAGAGCCATTACATCTGCATACGAAAGTGCTTGGAGGTTTTCAGGCCATCAATATCGAAGCTGCGGTACTTGTCGCTTCAGAATTAGGGATGAGCCGTGATGCATGTGCGAAGCGTGTAGAAAAGCTTTACAGTGTCGAACACAGATTGCAACGAATCGACGCTGGTGGCAAGATCATCCTAGACGATGGCTACAACGGAAACATAGACGGTATGCTCGAAGGCATTCGTCTTTGCTCTTTGCATGAAGGACGAAAAGTCATCGTAACTCCAGGTCTCGTAGAGAGTACAGCGGAGCTAAACCTTCAGCTTATCGAAGCGATCGATGAGGTATTTGATATTGCCATCATCACAGGTACACTTAATAGCAGTATGTTTGAAAAATATCTGAAGATCTCACAGAAGATCATGTTACAGGATAAAAGTTCACTTGAGACTATTCTGGGTCAGCAGACTAAAGCGGGCGATATCATCCTCTTCGCCAATGATGCACCCAATTTTATCTAAACAGCCTATTGTAGTGTGTGGCACATCTTCATGGTAAAGATAGACCGACTCACCCGCCTTATCGGCGACTTTACCGCTTTGGTGTTGGCGCTGCTTATCTTACTGGTGCTTTATGATGCGAGTGTACGTTATCTCTTTCATTCGGGGTCCATCGCACTGCAAGAGCTTGAATGGCACCTTTTTGATGTGGTGATCTTGCTCGGTATCGCCTACACACTACGAGAACGCTCCCATGTCCGAGTCGATATCTTCTATGACAGGTTTTCTGACAAGATAAAAGCATATGTCGACTTCTTTGGTACGCTCTTTTTTATCATCCCCTTCTCACTGCTTATCATCTATGTGGGCTTTGACTTTGTCATGCTCAGTCTGGCTCAGCTTGAAGCTTCGTCCGATCCGGGGGGTCTGCCTTACCGCTTTGTCGTCAAATCGCTTATGCCGCTTGCATTTATACTGCTTATCTTGCAAAGTGTCTCAGAGCTTGGCAAGGCTTACACGAAGATCAGGGAACTTTCATGATCGTATTTGTCATGTTCCTTGCCGCGCTGGCACTGCTTCTACTTGGCATCCCGGTCGCTTTCGCCTTTGGTTCGGTCTCCATCTTATTCGCTTTTCTCATCCCGGATATCGGTTTCGATATCTTTAATGTCCTGCCATTTCGTATTTACGGGATAATGAGTAATTCGACATTGATGGCTGTCCCACTTTTCATCGCGATGGGTCTGGTTCTGGAGCGTTCACAGATGGCAGAGCGGCTGCTGATGTCGATCAGTGCCCTCTTAAAAGGGGTGCGTGGTGGACTCGCCGTGAGTGTCGTACTTGTCGGTGCTATGCTCGCAGCCTCGACCGGTATCGTCAGTGCCTCGGTGGTGATGATGAGTGTCATCGCACTACCGCTGATGCTCAAAGCCGGCTACGATAAAAGTCTGGCATCCGGGACTGTCGCAGCAAGTGGGACACTGGGGCAGATCATCCCACCTTCTATCATCCTAATCATCCTTGGTGATGTCATGAGTGTCAGTGTCGGTGATCTCTTTATGGGTGCAGTCTTGCCGGGTCTGGTCCTCGTCGGGCTCTATATAGCTTATATCGTTTTCATCAGTTGGATGAAGCCGGAGATGGCACCGATCATCGAAGAGCATAGTGATGTCTCTCTGATGGAGATCTTTAAAGCGGTCGTTCCTCCGCTACTGCTGATGGTGATGGTGTTGGGCTCTATCTTTGCCGGGATAGCATCACCTACAGAGTCAGCTGCCTTTGGTGTCATCGGTGCCGTACTACTGAGTGCCTTTAACCGTACGCTCTCCTTTGACATGGTGCATTACGCGATGCTTGAGACTGTCAAATTAAGCGGTATGATCTTTATGATCTTGATCGGTGCGACAGCCTTTAGTCTGGTCTTTAATGAACTTGGTGGGACCGATATGGTCTTGGAGTTCTTTCAGCATGATATTGGTGATGTATGGATCTTCATCGCTGTGGCGATGCTGGCCATCTTTATCCTGGGCTTTTTCATCGATTTCATAGAGATATCCTTTATCATCGTGCCTATCCTGGTCCCGGTCATGGAAGCCTTTGGCATAGACCCGGTCTGGTTCGCGGTGATGATCGCGCTTAACCTTCAGGCGTCGTTTCTGACACCACCGTTTGGACTGGCACTGTTCTTTCTAAAGGGAGCAGCTAAAGAGAGTGTGACGACACTACAGATCTACCGGGGTATCATCCCCTTCATCTTATTGCAGCTACTTGCTTTGGGGATCGTCATCGCTTTCCCTGATCTTGTCTTTGCATTTTTATAAGGAGCTACATTGGAAGATATTCTTTACGCACCATGGCGAACAGATTATGTCACTGGGGAGAGGACAGAGGGCTGCGTGTTCTGCCATATCAGTTCGCATCCCGAGGAAGATGAGCGATCGCACGTACTTTACCGTGACGATGACTGTTTTATCGTGATGAACAAGTACCCATACACTCCGGGTCATTTTATGATCATCCCTCATTATCATACGAATAAGCTCGAAGAGCTTGACAGTGAGGTCTGGCTGCGGATGAGCGCATTGGCACAAAAGGGTGTACGGCTCTTAAAAGAGTCGTTTGGTGCTCAGGGTGTCAATATTGGGATGAACCTCGGACGAGCTGGTGGCGCGGGGATAGCTGAGCATGTTCATATGCACCTGGTACCACGTTGGGAGCGCGATACCAACTTTATCACCTCTATAGCCGATACCCGCGTCTACTCTACAGATTTTGAGAAGATCTACCAGAAGATAAAAGCAGTGATACCAGAATACCTTACCTAAAAGGATGTGGATGTATGAGTTGAAAAAAGAGGGCGGGGAGTACGCAAAATATAAAGAGGTGATCTTTAGCCATGTCAAGAACAAGATCTATGCTTATGAGCGCTACGGCATAGAGTTCTCAGCTCTATTGATCTACTCGGATGAGCCTATTGAGATCTCTATCTGTAGAGATAAGATCCGTCAGAGCGATAAGATCTACAAGGTCGAAGAGAATCTGCATCTCGTCGTCTACGATGTGATAGATCCGATAAATACGATGAAAGCTGCGCAGCATCTGCTCCTTCATTATCAGAAATACTATCTGAAACAAGATGTCTGTATTGCTCTGGCTGCGGCTGCAAAGGATGATACGGCAAGTGACATGTCCAGCCGTCTCTTCACTATTTTGGAATATGCGTTGAAGACCTCATGTTCTAATAGTGTCATAGACAGCACACAGATACGTATTTGAGAAAGTGACGAGATGCAGATGATAAGAAAAAGAGTCAGATTAAGAGCCTATCGGCGCGGGTTTCATCTTATCACTGATGAGATAGTCCACGCCATCCCGGAACTCTCCTCTGTCTCAATCGGTATGTTAAACCTTTTTCTACGCCATACCAGTGCCAGTATCTCCATCAATGAGAACGCTGATCCCTCTGTCAGAGAGGATATGGAAGCATTTTTTAGTGATCTCTCTGATGGAAAAGGCTACTATATCCATACGTATGAAGGCGATGACGATATGCCCGCACATATCAAAAGTTCACTTCTGGGAAATACTCTAGATATTCCCGTCACCGATGGCAGGCTGGACCTCGGAGTCTGGCAGGGCATCTATCTTGGGGAACATCGAGACAGCGCCTCCGGAAGGGAGATCGTTATCACATTGTTAGGTGAGTAAGTACCCCACGCTTCTTAAGTCGTATCAGAGATAGTTATATACTAGTCCATCAGGCTGTGAAGGCCTGTCGGAAACTACATGCGGCTTTCGTCTCGTTTAATACCCTATTTATACCAGCTACAATATAATCAGCTTAAAATTCGACCCGGAGAAGAGAATGTCTTTTGCAACTGCAGATATATGTGATGAGATGGGAGAAGCTGTACAGGTCCTCGCGCCTGATCAGCGCTCTTTTGGCGGTGCCTCCTCATGCCAGGGGAAGATCTGTACCATCTGGCTTGATGAGGACAATACTGGACTCATCAAGATGCTCAAAGAGCCGGGTAATGGACGGGTCGTCGTCGTTGATGTTGGGCAGTCTTATTGTGCCGTTGTAGGCGAGAACCTGATGGGCTTCGCTCGTGATAATGGCTGGGCAGGCATTATCATCAACGGATATGTCCGTGATACCAAGGAGACTCAGAAGATCCCTGTCGGTCTCTGGGCCCTTGGTACTTGCCCGCAAAAAAGCCGTAAGAAGGCTGATGCACAACGTGATATTCACCTTGAGTTTGGTGGCGTACACTTTACCCCCGGGACCTATCTCTATGCGGATGTCGATGGCATCATACTTCTAGACAAGGCGTTATAGATTCTTGTCAACTCTTTTTACCAGCTATTAGACCGAAATGACATAGTCTATAGATGACTATGTCTAAGATCACACTCATATAATTTACCTTGGAGATACTTTTTGAAAATAATCATACTTGATACTGAGACCACCGGAGTCCTTGAAGAGGACCGCATCTGCCAGTTAAGCTATCTGGTCGTAGATCAAGAGGGCAAGATAGAAGAGGTCCATGACGATCTCTGTACTCCGCCACTGCCGATCAAATTCGATTCGATGGCGATCCATCATATCACCCCTGAGATGATAGAAGGTAAGCCACAGTGCGTCGAGACAGCTGCATATCACCGTCTTAACGAGCTAAACACAGCTGAGAACCTCATAGTCATCCAAAATGCGGAGTTTGATCTTGGCATGTTGGCAAAAGAGGGATATGCCTCAAATATGCAGCTTGTAGATACTTTTCGTATCATGCGGGCTAAGCTTCCATTAGATACGCCACACGGTCTGCAGCATAAACGCTACCAATATGGTCTGTATAAAAAAGAGCAAGCTATCATCGACAGCCTCGGTATTGAGGTCAGAGCACATGATGCTCTAGGTGATGTCATCGTCCTTAAAAACCTTTTCGACCATCTCGCAGGTGAATTTGATCTCTCTGAGATGATCACGCTCTGTTCGGCTCCAATAGTCCTTGAATACATGGTCTTCGGTAAGAACAAAGGCAAACGCATCGAAGATGTAGCACTTAATGACCGTCGCAGTATCGAATACATGTTAAGCACTTTTGATCTTGATGAGGACCTTAAACACTCTTTTGACTACTGGATGAAGAAGACACGCGGCGACGTCGTGGTCAAGCTTGGTTTTGGAAAATACCGAGGTAAGACACCAGAAGAGATCGCTGAGACTGATATGAGTTATCTGGGATGGCTTTATAATAAAGCTGAGAACATCTCTGATGAGTTGAGAGAAGCGATCAAAGTCTCCTATGAGAAGCGTAACCCAGTACAGTAGATGCCCATCTCCCCACAGTTGATCCTCGCACCGACTATTCATCGGGCGAGACAACTTGAGACAGCGTTTAATAACCCTCTCTCGATCTCTCTGACCATCAGCAGGTTCATAAAGACACTCTATGAACGTCATGGTACCAAACGGCTTATAGATCAGCATGAGGCAAAGATCATCATAGGTTCACAGTTAGCTAGTGTGAAGCGTAAGCATTTTGATTACCTGACATCTCAAAGTGAAGCCCTCGATGATATTTGCGCACTTTTTATTGCTATGAAACGTAATCGAGTCATGTTAGATGAGCTCTCTTATGAGAAAGTAAAAGAGCAGGAGTTACAGACACTTTTTGAGAAGTATGAGAACTTTTTAGAAAAACATCGACTCTGTGATCAAGGTGATGTCGAAGTAGAGATGCTTGGACTTTTGAAACGCGATGTTAACGCGACTAAAGCTTTTGGTGATATCTATGTGGACGACTTTGATTCCAATGGTATCCACTTTGAGAGCTCAAAACTCGAATCGGAGATACTTGAGTCTTTACTGGAAAATGGAGCCGCCTCGACTCCAGTACGAGAGAGCACACAGCAGACACCGCACTTTTATCAGCCTCTACCAGTTGTTTTTGATCAGGTAGATGAGGTCGCCGCTGCCTTGAAGATCGCCAGACGACTGCTCGATGAGGGCAGTGCAGCAGAAGATATCATCATCGTTTCGACTTCGATCGATGAGTATGCACCCATCTTTGAGTCACAACTGCAGCTTTATGGTCTAAAAGGCTATAGCTCAAAAGGGACCCTACTTAAACACTATCTGCCTCAGATCAAAGAAAAAGTCTTGAAAGATGAGTTACTTGTCCAGGCCAGAAAACGCTATGAGCAGTTAAAAGCCACTGCTGCTCAGACACGGGCCCGTTTTAAACGGATGGGTCTTGAAGTAAGCTTAGATGCTCTGTTAGATGCGTCAGTCGAGCAGACCTACATCAAGTCAAAAAGTCTTGAAGGCATCTTACTGACTGAGGCAAATCAGATCTTAAGTCTGCATGCTGTCAAGCATCTTATCTTTATGGGTACAGATATGTCTCATCTTCCGCCACAAGCAAGAGAGAGTTTTTTGGTGACACAAAGAGAGAGACAAACACTTTTCCATGGTAACAGCATCTACCTCTCCAGTCAAAACCACTATCTTCACATGAAAGATATCGCTGAGAACATCTACATAGTGACAGCTTCTTATAAAGGCAAGACGAAGCTGGCGCGTTCGTTATTGATCACGGAAACGTGTGAAGACTTTGATATTAGTAAATATGAAACACAGCATGAGCTGCTTAGGAGCCATAGGCGTGTGGAAAACGGCACTATTGAGCCTTATCTGGACGCCTTGCAGTCCAATGAGAACACAGCTTATGATGGGTTGGATGTCGGCAGTGTCGATGTCAAAGCCTTAAGTGCCAGTCAGTTAAACAGTTATGCTACCTGTCCGCGTCGCTACTTTATGGACAGGATACTGGGACTCAAAGCACCACAGGAGAATGAGGAAGGGTTTGATGTGATGCAGAAAGGGACCATCCTGCATCGCTGTTTTGAGTTGTTCGCCATCAAGGTAAAAGAGCGAGAACTGACTTTAGGTGCTTCAGTGACGACTACACTTCAAGAAGCGATGCAGCAGATAGCCATCACTGCTTATGAGGAGTTTTTGGCAGGTGATGAGACGAATGAGCCTATCAAAGCCAATATCAACCATCGACTCTTCCTTCAAGAATTACAAAAAGGTCTGGACAACAGCAGTGATTTGCAGGGTCCTTTGCAGAACTTCTTAGAGTATGTCATCGAGAACAGGAGTGAGTTAGATCACTTCCGCTCTTCAGAGTTTGAGATGGAGTTCAGACTTGATGAGGCGCTAAAGCCTATTGATGATGAAAGTAGATATTTCATCAAAGGTTATATCGACCGTATCGATATCCTCAAAGATGAGATCCGCATCGTAGACTATAAGTCAAAAAAGATGGACACAAAGATCGATAAGAAGAAGATCGAACAGATGAAAGCGTTAAAAGATATGCAGTTGGCGCTCTATATCCTCTTTGCCAGACGTAGATATGGAGACAAAAAGGTCGAGAGTCATCTACAGACCTTTAAGTCAAAATATGGCCACGCCGAGTTTGCCAAAGCCGCGACCTATGAAGTGGCTAAAGAGGGCGAGTATATCCATTATGATGATGATTACGAGCAGGAGTTGATAACTAAGATCGCTGAGATAAGAAGTGCTATAGAAGCGGGTGATTTCCTTTACGATGATAGTGATGAAGATCAGTGTAAGTGGTGTGAGTTTGCACTGATGTGTAAGCGTTAAAGAGAATTTGACTTTTAGGTCCTCTTGTTAGGGTCTTCAGCGAGTAGATGAGGTAAGACAGTGCAAAATAAGTTCACCATTCAAAAGTCATTCGCCATCAGTGCCGGAGCTGGAAGCGGTAAGACTTTCACGCTTTCTCGACGTTTTATAAACATCCTGTTGGGTTTTGATTTTTTCATCGAGAGTCCGCAACAGGAACACTTTTACGATGACCGTGAAGAGAAAAAAGCAGACCTTGACCAGATAGTGACCATCACTTACACGGAAGCGGCAGCGCTAGAGATGAAAGAGCGTATCTTTGTCCTGATAGCTAAAATCCTCGCCTTCTCTACGCTCGATACTGAAGATGGTGATCATGACTCTATTGCCATGGCGTATGATGGTCTTGATGAAGACGCCATAGTCTACATCGCCTCACGGCTGATGAAGGCTCAGCAGGAGATAGCCGAAGCGAACATCACGACCATCCATGGTTTTTGTCTGAACATCCTGAAGCGTCACAGTGATGTCGCAAAGATCGATGGCAGTCTGGATGTCATCGATGATGATAACAAAGAGAGACTCTTCAACGAGGTCTATCTCAAAGTACTAGATAGTGAAGAGTATAAAGAAGATATCCTTGATGTGACACGTCATGTATCACTTTTCAAGTCACGTGCTCTTATAGAGCGTTATGTCTTTCAACACAAGTTCAGAGCCTCGTTCGATGCTTATGTGCATGGTAAAGAAGAGCAGATAAAAGAGCTGCTGGCCAGTACTTTTCTGGCTCCATTGGAAGAGGCGATAGCATTGGCCTACGAAGAGCTAGACGGCGATGCCCGAAGTGAGGCATTTCATGCCTTTGTAAATAGCTTTTATGAGTTTAGACCAGACAAATACACTGAGTTTGCTATCGCACTGGGCGCACCTAAGACTTTCGGGAAGAAATACCCGGAGACAGGGGCAGTCAAAAAGAGTCTCGATGCCCTGATGGGTAGTCTTTCAGAAGTCGATGATGCCAAAGAGCAGCGTTTTGTCGATATCATCGAACGGTTTAGAAGATTACTACAAGCCATCAAGCGAGGTTATGATGATGCCTTGGCGGAGGATAACAGTACTGACTTTGACACCATCATCCAGCATGCGGCAAGGATCATCCCTAAAGTAAAGACAGATTTTCGTTACATCATGGTCGATGAGTTTCAGGACACCAACGCCATACAGTGGGAGATTGTAAAAGAGGCTACGAAAGGCAAGGCAAATCTTTTTGTCGTTGGAGATGAGAAACAGTCCATCTACTCGTTTCAAGGGGGCGAGATCGAGGTCTTCCATAATGCTATCAACGAGCAGTTTGATGGCAAGTCAGTCGAGATGAGCGATAACTATCGCAGTGATCAAAAACTCATAGGTTTTGTGAACACACTTTTTAGCTCGATCTTTGAAGCATCAGAAAGAGTCCCAAGCTCTAAACGTTCTATTGTCAATGATTTTGAAGCGCGTCCGCAAGCACTTATCTCCAAGTCAAAAGAGCAGGGCAGTGTCACCTTTTTAGTGTCAAAGGATGATATCGAAGAGAGTGAGGCGAACAACCTGGCTCAATTCATCAAGAGTATTGTCGAGGGAGAGCGCTACAGTGACATGAGCACTCTCATCAAAGAGAAGAGACAGGCGATAGCTGTACTTTATGATGCCAAGTCAAAGATGTTAGCGCTCAAAGAGCAGTTACTGGGTCTTGGTGTCGAGTGTAAAGTGAGCGCCAGTGAGAACTACTATCATACGACGGAGATCACAGACATCTTCTTTGTTCTCAAGGCACTCTCTATACTTCGTAAGAAAAAGACGATCTCTGAGTTGACCGCCACACAGAAGTTTTTTGTCGTCGGAGCGATGCGTTCGGCCATCATGCACTTTACAGACAAAGAGATCTACGAAGCATTGCAGAAGGAAGACATCCCGCAATGGTTTATACCTTGGCTTGAAAAAGTCCTGGTCTCTCCACTGCATATCCTTGTCACGGCGCTGCTCTCAGAGAGTGATGCCTACTCAGCTTATGCGTTGATGGATAATTACGAACAGCGCGTAGCCAACATCGATAAGTTCATGGGTGAGTTAATAGGTCATGAGAACAGTAATGGTCATGACCTGGATATTCTGGTCCATCAGTTGCAACAGAGCATCTATCATAGCGATACAGAAGAGGACGAGGCTTATTACCGCTCCACGACCGGTGGCTCCATCGAACTCTGTTCCATTCACTCTACGAAAGGGCTTGCTTACCCGATGGTGATCATGGCTGACAGTGCCAAACATCTCACATCGCAGGTGACATCAGAGAGCATCAAGTTTAACAAACTCAAAGACAGCCAGGGGGATATCTATGACCTCATCGGTTTTAAAGTAGAAGAGTATGAACCGCTCTCCTTACGCATACTCAAAGAGATAGACAAACGAAAACATATGGCGGAGAAGAAACGTCTTTTTTATGTGGCACTGACTCGTCCAGAGAAGCATCTTGTCCTCTCGGCTAACTTAAAAGCGACCAAAGGCGGTGTAGGCAGTATCAGTGACTCTTACCTGCAGATGACTCTTGATGCTCTTGAACTGACGAAAGAGCAGCTTTTTGAGAATGAGGCTTTGCCAGATGATCTAGACTTTCTCTATAAAGATGACCTTACCGCGTATCCAGTCGAAGAGATATCAAAAGTCTTCACTACCGTCGAGCCATTGAGCCCAATAGCATTTGTGAAGAGAGAGGCAAAGAGTGCGACTTCGAGATCGGCTGAAGAGGTCGAAGAGAGAGATGTGGCCTTGGAACGCGCAGCACTTCGTGGGACTTTGGTCCACAAGGCTATAGAGCTTTTTTGGGATGACTTGGAAGATGATGGCCGTTTTGAACAGCTTTTTATCAAAGAGGATGTCATAGACCACTCACTACAAGATGAGATCAAGACTTTGGCCAGGAACTTCCAGACTACGGATGTCTACCGACAGCTTCAAACTGGAGCGGAACATCTTTTTGAGTTTGGCTTTGAAGAGAGTATCGATGGAGAACTATATCGAGGAAGTGTCGACTTGCTATTGAAAGCGTCTCAGGGTGACGGTTGGAAGATCATCGATCTCAAAAGCGGTAAAGCACGAGAATCGGTGGAGTATGAAGAGCAGTTGGCGTTTTATAAGCGAGTTATGGAGCATAAAGGTCTTATTGTGACTGAGACTCAGCTTTGTTGGTTAGGATGATCAAAATATAAATGATAGTGAGACTCTGAATGCATATTGACCTGACGCAAGGGCTTATTAAAGATCATATCGTAAAGCTCGCTATGCCTGCCGTGATCGGTTACTTCTTTCACACCATGTTCAATGTCACCGATACCTTTTTCGCTGGCATGATATCTACTCAGGCACTCGCAGCACTCTCCCTCTCGGCTTCTGTCTTTTTTATGGTCTTGGCCATAGGCATTGGGATGAGTGAAGCCGTCACCTCTATGGTGGGAAATGCCCTGGGAGAGAAAGATATCGCCAAAGCTCAGCATATCGCACAAAACTCTATTGCTTTTGCGCTGCTCTTATCTCTGCTTTTAAGTGTCCTGGGCTTATTGGGTGTACCTTTTCTGGTCGAGGCATTGGGTGACCCTTCCTATATGGCAGAGACGCATGCGTACATCGACTTGATCTTGTATGGTGCTGTGTTTTTTATAGGGGCGTTCTTTTTCAATGCCTTACTAAACGCGACTGGCGATATGCGATCGTTTAGGGATATCCTCATCGTCACAGCCTTTTTAAATATCCTTTTAGACTATCTTTTCATAGAGCAGTACAATATGGGTGTACGGGGTATAGGAGTTGCGACGGTCATCGCTGAAGCTATTACGATGTCCTATCTTTTCTATAAAGTCAGGAAGACTAAGTTGTGGTCCGGGTCTAAAGCGTTTGAGTATGACAGTGCGGTCATAAAAACGATGTTTGTACAAGGGTTCCCTCCCAGTATCAACATGTTCATGATGGCATTTGGGATGTATATCATCACCTACTTTGCAGCGCCTTTTGGCAAAGAAGCCGTTGCTGCTTTTGGCATAGGGATGCGCATCGAACAGCTCTTTCTAATGCCTGTCGTCGGACTCAATATCGCCGTACTTGCTATCATCTCGCAAAACAACGGTGCAAAGAGCTATGAGCGCATCACACCTACGGTACGGTTGGCTGTACGTTATGGCTGGATGATAAGTACCATGGGAGTCATCGCATTTTTTCTTTTTGCAGAAGAGTTGGCTTTACTGTTGACGTCCGATCTGGAAGTGGTGAGCCATACTGCCCTCTATCTTAAGGTCTCATCGATCGCCTCTTATGGTTTTGTCGTGATATTCATCTACATAGCGATGTTGCAGGGTATAGCCAGACCGGCAGTCATCTTTCCCATCAGTGTCTTCAGGCAAGTCATCGCACCGGTCATCTTGTTTAGTATCCTGGCGATGTTGGGTTATGGTATCTTTGCCATGTGGATAGGTCTTGATGCCATCATCTTCTCTTCAGCACTCTTTATATGGTGGTATGGAGAGAAGAAGCTGAAGGCATTCTAGGGCACCTATAGTAGATGTCAGTGTATTGCGATCAAGTATTCACCTTCTATTAACTTTCGACCTTTAGACTGTACACCAAATATCACAAAAAGGATGGATCTATGAAAAAGATCATCGTAGCAACACTTATCTCCACTATGGCACTTTTCGGGATGTCAAATAATGAGATCGAACTGCTTCTTATCTCTAAAGCAGCTGAGAAAAAAGCAGTCGTACTGGTAAACATGGAGCTTCGTGGAGAGAAGAAAGAGGCATTCGGAAAGCTGTACGATCAGTACCAGATCGCTTTGATGAAGCATCGTCTTCAGGAACTAGAGATCATCTCTGAGTATGCAAAAGACTTTAACATCCTGACTCAGGATGCATCAAACAGACTGATCGTCGACTGGGTATCGGCAGAAGAGTCTGCGATGGTCTTGAAAAAAGAGTATATTGCCAAGTTCAAGAAGATCATTAAAAGTGCGGATGTCATCCGTTATTTTCAGATAGAGAACCGCATTCAGCTTGCTAATGAGATGAAGCGTGCAAATCTCATACCTCTAGCAGAGCCGGCTATCGAGCAGCAAGTACAGGGTAATACTTTTCAGTGATCTGACCTATCTTCATATCTCTACCATTTTGGGTAGAGGATGGCAACTCTTGTTTTTCTATTCCTTTCAATCGTAAGATTCACAGACACTTTTTTAAGATCCTCAACAGTGGTTTTGAACAAGCTACGGAGTTTCCTCCTCTAAATCATCTGCATAATACATTACATAATATGAAAGACGATAGAATATGAATTATTCTAAAGTATTTATATTCATTTAAGAAAATTAATTCTATATCGGTGGTCTTGTCACAGTGGCTTCAAGTTATTTACTATCATATACATCTGCATCATTGTTGTCTCATGAGATGGAGACGATTGCTGGTCTATTTAAGAAAACAGAAGATTGGAACAAAGTAAAGGTCGCTGTCCTGGATGA
>JADGEC010000045.1 GCA_016744575.1 Sulfurimonadaceae bacterium
AGATATAAGGGACCTCGATGGCCTCATCGACCTGTGCTAAAAGCGAAGTGACCATCAGTAAGAGTGTCAGTACTATTTTTTTCATCATCATCTCCTAGACCACTTCGATCGTGACGACATCGATGCCGTTATATTTATAGCCGCCGTGGTTCCACTTGATATCCTCAGAAAGAGGCTGCTCTTTTCCCCACTTGTTGATGGCTTTTGCCATAATAGTCATCTTACCGTGACTTGCAGGTTTGAAGGCAAAACGAAAACCTCGAAAGGCGTAACGCCCGTTCTTTCCATCATCGAGTATGGACTGTTTCCAGCTCTTTCCACCATCAACAGAGATCAGTACATCACGGATGCCATGTCCACTGTCAAACGCGACACCCCGTACTACGACATGGGAACCTTGGTGAACAACCGTATTATTGGTTGGGTAACCGATGATCGACTTGACGTTCATCGTCGTGATGGGTTTGGTCTTTTTCGCCTTCTCATCAGGCAGTTCACATTCACAGTCGTTATCAGGCACACGGTAGGCGACATCCATGAAAAAGAGGTTTTTATATTTGTTGGTCACCGTGATATTGCTTAGCATCTTTACCCAGCTGTCTGAGTAGTAACCTGGTATCACCAGACGTAGAGGAAAGCCATTTAAGTAAGGCAGGTCTTCACCGTTCATCTCATAGGCCACGATGACATGGTCATCAAGCTCATCGAGATGAAGTTCGCGGATAAAGGTCGGTGTCTCATAATAGGTCGCATTGTCCATACCATTAAAACCTATCCACTCCGCATCTTTTTGCAAGCCGGCACGCTCGAGAAGATCACGTAGACGCACCCCTTTCCACGTGGCACAACCCACAGCGCCACTACCCCACTGTATACCTCCTGCTACTGGTTCAAAAGCTGAGCGGCTGTTACCGCCACACTGTAAGACAGCCGCGACTTCGACCTGCTCAAAATCTGCTTTCAACTCCTTCAGTGTGACTTTATACTCCTCTTTTACCAGACCGTTGATGTTGATCGTGAACTTATCTACATCGATAAGCGTAGGGATCTCAGGCATATGCCAACGGACAAAGAACTGATCATTGGGTGTAAGTGCCTGCGTAAAAGTATTTCGAGGACTCTCGAGCAGTGGTGGACGGTCCGAGTAGGTGATCATTGGACGTTTCTCAGGAAAATTGACCTTAGATATCGGTAAGTCATCATTAGGTTGGCCGGTACTTGCAACGCTATCCGTCGTCAAAGTAGCTGCACCTACAACGGCAGCAGTCTTAAAAAAATCTCTACGCTTCATCTTCTTCTCCAGATCTATTAGCAACCATCTCAAAAGACTCTTGGTCGACCTTGGTGGCTGCTGTTCTTACTATTAGGACACTCTCTTTCAAGTCATCAGATCATAGAGGCCAGATAGAAGGGCTTACTAGCCCTTTTTAACTAAAACACTCACGATCAAGACGATCTGCTCACTTGAAAGAGACGACCGAAAAAAGTTTATCACATGCGTGCTTATTTGGTGACTTCGGACTGCTTCCGACTTCTATTTCTATCAGAAGCACTTTAAAGAGCTACTTACTGTTACAGGTGGTATCTTTTTATTTTATTTTAACGTCAAGTGTCTATCACAATATATGACTTTTCATATAGCGATAGCTGCATAGAACACGCACTCCGACCCTACTCTTGACTCTTCATCTTTGGACCTCAGCGTAGAGTCTATAAGGACCTTTATAGATGGGCACAAAATCATTGCGTGTTATACTATTATGCATACAAAAAAAGGGACTTTATGGCATCGTATCCAGTTAGTTTGAGACAGCTTATCATCACTCTGCTCAGTGCGTTCACCGTTATGACAGGACTACACGCTTCTGACGCACTTATCAAATGCAGTGCCTATTATCTAGAACGTATCGCCCTGCCCCAAAATGCTATATTTGAAGCTTCATTGGAAGATGTCTCTGTGGCTGATGCCCCCTCGAAGACTTTGGGTAGTATCACTATAGACCCAGCCGGTCAGGTACCCATCACATTTGAGATCCCTTATGAGAGCAGCGATATCCAGAAACGACATCGATACAATATACGGGCTAAGATCACTGTGGATGGAAGACTCATCTACATCACTGATACAGCACACCCTGTCCTAAGACATCCAGATGATAGTGAGGTAAGGGTAAAGATGAAGCGGATCGAGCAAAGAGAAGTCACTGCTGCGAATACATCCATAGACATCGAACTGACTGACCTGCCATTGCATTTTCTAGGGACCCTGCCTGGAGCCAACTGTAGAACACACTACCAGCTTGACCTACTCGCCAACAATGCCTACATCATCGCGACGACTTGCATCAAGGACGAGATACAGGAGGCAAAGACCCACTATGATATAGGTCGATGGCATCTCGACAAGACTAAGTCACTGCTGACACTCCAAGGTGGGCGTGAAGCCCCTCTACTCTTCTCTGTCTTAGATCAAACGACCATCAGAAAACATGACATCCATGGCAAGCCGATCATCTCAGAACTCGATTATGACCTGAAGGTCTCTAAAACAGCCCCTATGCTTGAACCCGAGCTCTTTATGATGGGTATCTATGATGGGACTACAGGACATCTCAAAGAGTGTCTCACCGGCATCAAGATGCCGGTTCTGGATGAAGGCGACTTTGGAGATCTCGATGCCGCTTATGATGAAGCGAGACGAGAAGGTGCAGTTGACCTGAAAGTCCATCTCGAAGCCTCGATCGTCCAGCGGCACAGCTCATCTTCCGCATCAGACACACAAGCCAGCCTGATCGTCAAACGTTTTATCAAGTCTCTACCCAAGGAGCACTGCTCCAACCCCTACGTCAATGCCTCTTTGCAAAATACCTATTGGCGGCTTACCATGCTCAATGCTGTAGCGCTCAAAAGTGACATACCCATCAGACGTGAGGCCCATCTCATCTTTAGGACATCGAAGGATAAAAGCTCAAGAGTCTCCGGTTCAACGGGATGCAATAGTGTCAATGGGGCCTATAAAGTCAATGGTACTGCCATAGAGATCTCTGGCAGTAAGATGGCCATGACCAAGATGGCCTGTCCTCCCGGAAACATCGAAGCGGAGTTTACCACTGTTCTTGAAAAGGTAAGACACTGGAAGATAAAAGGTGATCATCTTGAACTTTACGGTGAGGATGAAGAGCATCTGCTCGCACGCTTTGAAGCGACCTATCTCTATTAAAGAGAGAGGTGTCAATAGTGCAAGCTCTTATTTCGTATGCGTCGTAGTCAGTGAAAGACTTTTCCAGGTATGCATACCACCTCGATACCACTTAAGCTTCTCGACCGGATAACCTATCTTTATAAGTCCCAATATCGCTATAGGTGATTGACCACACCAGGGGCCATTGCAAAAGAGTAGCAGTGTCGCAGCTTCAGTAAAATCATACTCCCCGGCATCATCTTTTGTCACACCTACCAGTCGTAAAAGTTCCACATACTCTTCAGCGAACACCTCTGGCTCTTTGATGACTTCGACCCAGAGGTTGATGGCTCCGGGGATCGTCTCATACTCATACCACTGCTCACCACGGCTATCGACAAGTAGCTTTTTTTTGCCATCTTGCATCTGTTCTATAAAACGAAGCACTTCAAGCTCGGCGTAAGTCTCTACTCCCTCTTTGATATGCAAAGGATAGATGACACCGACTGTCTGGACAAAGCTCGCTTTACAGGCATCTGGCACCTCTGTGCCGGCATAGTCGCCCTCCCAGATGGCCTCGGATGTGACAGGGACATCATAACAATTTCGTGGTACTTCACGTTCGATATGGTATTTTTTACCATCACCATGTGCACTCTTCACCCCATTGTGTTGCAGACTGTAAAGGCTAGCCGCATCTACCATGATAGCTACGACGAGTAAGAGTATTGCTCGTATCATCTCATCCTCCTAATATAATAAAAAGTGATCTTTGACTAGACTATACAACGATGGCTTTGATGATAAGCTTTCTTTTTTATCTATTAAGGATGGTTAAGAGACTGGAAGAGAGATGGAAGGGTCGGAAAGTAGAAGCAGCCTTCTACTTTTGGATCATATAGGACTCAAGACGCTGCGTACTTCTGATCTGTTTTTTGTATTCGGGATTATAGACAGGCTTGAAGGCTTCTCCTTCGACCAATAGTCTAGACGCTTTAAGCTTGTTATCCACAATATCGATCTCTATATGAGGACTGAAAGTAGGCTCCATCAAGAGCGCTTTAAAGCGTTTGGCATATTTCTGCTCTACTGGAGTCTTGAGCGTCATCTTATACTCACTGCTTTGTGCTCTTAAGAGAATGGTAAACTGCTCACTCTTCTTGTCATAATCCGCTGATACTACAATGGGTCTACCATAGACAAGGCCCATGATCTCTTCGAGCTTTTTTAAGAAGATCTCGTTCTTATTCTCTTTGGCTCTGCTTATATAGGCGGTATAACTCTCTTGATGTGTCTTGGCTATCGATTCTATCACTGTTGTCCTTTGGACATAGTCATTGATGATCCGCATATCGAGCATATCTATTTCTGCTACACATCGCACACGATGCTTGTTCGCAGGCTGTACCTTCAGAGCTTCTTGTGATGCGTAAAACGATTTAAGTTCATCTCCTGTCGGCAGTCTGAACTTATCGACTGAGATATAGCTGTTTTTAACAGAAAGCCCAGAGCAGTGATCTTGTGCTTTCTCTGCATCCGCCACTCTCTTACTGACACGTTCGATCGACCATAAAAGGTTCTTCTCACCTAATTGACAGTTTCCACGTACGAATCGGATATCCCCAAACTTTATATGGTCTAAGACAGTACTACTCTTCTCGCTCCACAAGATAGTCCCGTTGATCAGGAATGGGATCTTTTCAAGTCGTATGCTCACCTCATCATCATCTTGCAGGTCTATCTCCACTTTTTTTGGATAAAAATAGAGTTTTGATACCTCTACCGTATGCTTACCTTTTTGCAACCACAGCCTATGTCTCTCACGGAGCTGGCCGTTTACTCTTACCTTGGCGTCGTGAGGGACTTTCAAGGAGAGTTGAAAACTACTTCTACTCTTTTCCAGGTTTGAGATCCGTATCATCCCTTTTTTGGTGATAGCAAGGTCATATCTGACATCATCGATAGTGATGATGTCACTTCTTTTAAGATCCTTATAATCCGCTATCACATACATGTTTCTGTTTAGATCATGCTCTTTGAGCTTCATCTGCAAGATCGTCTCTCTTACCTCTTGTAGATGTGTACCTTTCGGATAGAGTCCGAGATAATGTTCATACGCAGCGATAGTACTCTTTGCTTTTGCATCATGGAAGATCAGCATCTCTTTTCGTTCTTTGATCGTGGAGAGATAGACGGTGTTTGGATACTTTTTCACATAAGCATCATAAGCTTCTATCGTGTTCTTATCTTTGGCTTTTCGGAACAGTGCATCAGCTTTTAGATCATTAGCCTCATCGGTAAACTCGCTCTCTTGATGTTCTAATAAGAAGTGATCATAAGACTCAACCGTATTGATCTCCTTCGCCTCTTTGAACGCTCTGCTGGCACATCCTGTAAAAAGTGTACTAAAGAGAAGAATCGTTGCCGTTAAGATCAATATTCTTTTAAGAGACATCGTCATTGTCTATCCTTGATTGTTAGTGCCTGATCACTACTGTTAGATCTTGATCCATATCACCTATGGCAACAGATATTTTGATGTTTTTTGGCAGAAAACAGAGTGGACTTTAGCTGAAATATTATACCCCAACCCGTTACAAAACACTAAACAAATATCAAAGTATTGATTAAGATATTGGCTTTGAAAGTGAAGACTTGGACTACTCTCGATCCTAGTAGAAGTACTTTTGAGATGATGGAGTGAAAGTCATGAACACGGAGAAGTAGCTTATCTATCAGCTAGCATGAGACAGCATCGATAGTTGGGAACATTTACCCTAACAAAGTCCTATAATAGGATCTATGAGAAAATCGATCAGTATCGATCCATAAGATCGCAGTACCCATCCCCAATTTCGCTTCAAAGACAAGTCACATCAAATACTCGCTTCTTAGTCAGTTCCCCGCAATAGCCTGCTGCACAGCCAGTGCCTGCTTATGCGCTTTCACATCATGTGCACGGATGATCTCGGCTCCGTTCTCGACCGCTTTAAGGTGAATCGCCAGAGTACCGGGGAGACGCTCTTCTGCAGGGGTGGGAAAGATCTTGTCTATCATCGATTTTCGACTTGCTCCAATTAGTAAAGGATACCCAAGCTTGAGAAAGTGTTCAAGATCGGCGATAAGGGAGAGATTGTCTTTCAAGGTCTTTCCAAAACCGATACCGACATCAAGGATGATGTCTTGGACACCATACTTCTCAGCTTTCTCTATACGTGTCTCAAAAAAAGTCGTGATGTCCGTTAGCAGATGCTCATAGATCGGTTCAGCCTGCATCGTCTGAGGAGTACCCTGCATGTGCATGATGACAGCAGTAGCGTCATACTCGGCTGTAAGACGGCAGACCTCATCATCTGCCAGCCCTTTGATATCATTGACGATCTTAAAACCGTGTTCAAGGGCGTAGGCGATGACAGAGGGGGTGTAGCTATCTACGCTAAAAGTCACTTTCTCATGCAGTCTTTCACTATATAATGAATCAATAATAGGCTGGATACGAGAAAGTTCCTCAGCCGGCTCGACTGAAAGACTTCCCGGACGACTGGAGACGGCTCCGATATCGATGATATCTGCACCCTCTTCTATCATCGCTATGATGGCATCCGTAGCGGCAGTACCTTGAAAACGACTCCCCGTATAAAAGCTATCATCATTAGCATTGATGACTCCCATCACCTTGGCAGTCCCTGATCGGTGACCTTTAATATGACGGGTAAGTTCTTTTGCCATCGCTTTAAGACCAAAAGGTTGTGCCAGCTCTTTTCTACTAAGCTTTTGTAGCTGCTGATCAGTCGCTATTAAGATAGCATCGACATGATCCGTCTGCGCGGTGACAGTCCCTTTGGGAACAGCGAGATCTGCCCCGATGGAGAGTGCGTCTTGTTTTAAGATGTTCGCAGCACCCACATGAAGTCCATGGATATAAAAGAGATGATGCTTCATCTTTGAAGCGAGTATCTTCACACCACCCCCATCGACTCCCAGCTCTCTAAGATAACGTTGCGTATCGATCTGTAAACTGATCTTCTCAAGATACATAACGTGGCTCCGGTAAGAATGTCATCAGAAGCTTGACTAGTATGCTTTGGAGTCTACCATTGAGGCCTATTAATCTATATGCTTTCTCGAACGCATCAGTCTGCTTCGGGCTCAGGACTAGCTGTTCATTGACTACCGCCTGATGAAAGATCCCTTCTATAAGTTCCAGTGCATCATGTTTCTTCTGGCGTTCATTGGCTTTGACAAATCTGAACATGCTATCAAGATCAAGGCCACGTAAAGTGATGTCTACCTCTACTGCGACGTGCTTACTGACATCTTGCACCATTGGAAGACGTGAGCGGATAGTCGGAAGGAAAATAGATCTTGAGGGAGCTATGAGGATGAACACGATGTTTCGAGGCGGCTCTTCGAGGACTTTTAACAGCGAGTTCTGCGAAACGGTGTTGAAACTCTTTGCACCAAGGATAAGGTATTTTGTCCGTTCCTCACTGATGTAAGCCTCTGCGATCGCCGCTTTAGCATCCTCTATGAGAAAGTCCTCCCGAAGGTAGCTGACGACACGTTCACCCGGAAGCTGCTCACGTAGTCGAGTGAGCCCCTCTTCAACCTCGTCTACTATCAGTATGTGACTGCGGACACTCTCATCAGATCGTTGCATCTACTTCACCAAAGAGCGCTCCATTGAGCGTTGTATCAAAAAGTCTATAGAGTTGAAGAAGTTTGATGTCGATGATAGGGTCATGCGAATGCAGACGCAAGGCATTTTGAAAATCCTCATCCATAAGCCAAAGTAGACTGTTGTCTTTTCGCTTAGCTATGTCCGAGTGACGGTCATCACCCCTGCCGATATACCAAAGAAAGTAATCCCCGTTGAACGAGAGTTCCAACATATCATCAAGCATATCGATCATCTCTACCCCAGCGATGTTATCAAAATGTGGATACATCTGCTCCAGACGTACCATCGGGATCATCGGCCTCTCCATCGATGGGCGATTGAAGGCGGTAGTGATATAACGAGCGAACCATTTACGGTCTGCATCGGTTATCAGGACAATAGTCTTACCCGATACGATCTGTCTGACCGCCTGAGAGACAGTAGCAGTCCACTCAAAACGTGACTCTTCCAGCCAACTAAGCATCGCTCCTTCGTTACGGATCGTCTCAAGTGTCCATTTGGTAAACTGCTGCATATATCACCTTTTTAAGTCATCCGAATATACGGAGCATCATCTATCTTGGCTATCAGAAGCGCTTACTGATCTAGCTTGTAGGCACCATGGAGACTACGTACTGCCAGTTCTGCATATTTCTCATCGATGACCATCGAGACTTTGATCTCAGAAGTGGAGATCATCGTGATGTTGATGTTCTCATTCGCCATAGTAGAGAAGGCCGTGGCAGCGACACCCGTATGGGACTTCATCCCGACACCGACGATAGAGACCTTACAGATGTTCTCATCAAAACTGACACTTGTGATCTCTTCGGCTGCGATAAAAGCATCGACGATCCGTTTTGCATCATTAAGTTCACCGATAGGTACCGTAAAGTCCATGTTGGTAGTGCCATCATTACTTGAAGTCTGAATGATCATATCTATGTTCACCTGGTTCTCTGCCAGACGACCGAAGATATCTGATGCTATCCCGGGACGGTCGATGACACCGCCAAGTGAGACTCTTGCCTGATTACGGTCCAGGGCGATACCACTTACTAATGCTGCTTCCATGATGTTCTCTTCCTTTGTTATCAGTGTTCCTTCCGCGTCGCTAAAACTTGAGCGCGTGACCAGGTTGACATTCAATTTTTTTGCCAGTTCTACAGAACGGTTCTGCAGGACTTTCGCACCAAGTGATGCCAGTTCCAGCATCTCATCATATGAGATCTCGTCAAGCTTTTTGGCTTTTGGCTCGATCCGTGGATCTGTCGTATAGATTCCTTCGACATCGGTATAGATCTCACATAGGTCTGCTTCAAGTGCTCCGGCTATAGCGACAGCAGAGAGATCGCTGCCTCCGCGTCCAAGCGTCGTGACCTCACCATCATCGTTCACCCCTTGAAAACCTGCTACGACGATGACCTTGCCCGCAGCAAGTACCTGTCGCATCGGCTCCGGGTCAATACTCTCGATGCGTGCTTTGGTGTGAAACTCATCCGTCACTATCCCTGCACGTCTGCCACTCATCGAGCGAGCCTCATAACCCATCTCATTCAAAGCGATGGAGAGCAGCGCCGATGTCACGCGTTCACCCGAACTAAGCAACATATCCATCTCTGCACGTAACGGTTCATCGCTATAGTGTTCCGCATAACCTACCAGTTTGTTTGTCTCACCACTCATAGCCGAGACGACGACGACTACCTGATGGCCCTCATCCACACTTTCGGAAACACGATTAGCTACGTTTTGAATACGTTCAAGGTCACCTACACTTGTCCCGCCATATTTTTGTACGACTAACATCAGAGATACCCCTCCTCTTTGAAATATGCGATCACTTTTTTATAGATCGGCTTTTTAAAATGTGTCAACCCTTTAAGAAGATGTTTGACTTTGACAAATCGGTAGTCGCTAAACTCCGGATGCTTGGTATCAAGATCGATCTTCGCATCTTTTTTCAGTCTTACCAGAAAATAGCGCTGTGTCTGACCATAATAGGGACGTCTCTTTTTTTGTACATCATCGGGATACTCATAAGCTATCCACTCAGGATACTCTGCGAGGATCTCGACCTTATTGGTCCCGATCTCCTCTTCAAGTTCACGAAGAAGCGCCTCTCTGGGAGACTCACCCTTATCAATACCACCTTGCGGAAATTGCCAGATCGTAGTGAGATCACTGCGTTCACCGAGAAAGATACGTTTTTTCTTTGGATACTCTGAAGAGAGGATGACTGCAGCGACATTGGGACGATAGGGTTTTAGATTCATATAAAGCACATCTCCGGGCATCTTCTGCCGTTATTTTCCGCGTATTATAGTAAAGGAGACCTCTAAAGTCTCTTAGAACAACGCTGAAGTACCCCAGATCAGGAGTCGAACTGTTTTGATTTCAACTATAGTGAAGCTATAATGTCATCATGCTTTTATATATCCATATCCCTTTTTGTGACAGTAAATGTGCTTACTGCAGTTTTAACTCCTATGTCGACAAGTTTCATCTCAGGGAGAAATACATGCAGGCACTTGAGGTACAACTGGCCCATGAGTTGAGACGTTTTAAAGCCACACCCGGAAGTATCGAGACCCTCTTCATCGGTGGAGGCACCCCTTCAAGTGTTGCGGCAGAGCTCTATCAGCCGCTTTTTAAGACTTTAAAGCCCTACCTGAAAGAGCATGCAGAGATCACTAGTGAAGCAAATCCTAACAGTGCTACAGCCCAGTGGCTCGAGGGTATGCGAGATATCGGTGTCAACCGGATCAGTTTCGGTGTCCAGAGTTTTGATGATAAGAAGCTGCACTTTCTGGCCCGTGCGCATAAAAGCAGTGATGCCGTTCAAGCCATAGAGACCGCCAGCAGACTCGGCTTTAAACATATCTCACTCGATCTTATCTATGCTACCTACATGGATAGCAAAAAACTGCTCGAAGAAGACCTTAAACGAGCCTTCTCTCTTCCTATAGACCATCTCAGTGCCTACGCCCTTACCATTGAAGAGGGGACCCCTTTTTCTGCCACACCAGAGGTCGCTAAAGAGAAACTGGAGATGACCGAATGGTTTTTAGAAAAGATACGTTCACACGGTCTCGCCCAATACGAGATATCGAACTTTGGTACTTATCGTTCACAGCACAACCTTGGTTACTGGCAATACAAAGCATATATCGGGCTTGGAAGCGGCGCGGTAGGCTTTCTGGGTGACACCCGATACTATCCTACAAGCGATATCGATGCTTACATAGCCGACCCGCTACAGATAGATGAAGAGCGACTTGATGATGAGGATATCAAGACAGAGAAGCTTTTTCTCGGTCTACGCAGTATTGTCGGTTTCGACCCGACGATATTAGACAGCAAAGAACAAGATCGTGCCAGACTACTACTAAAAGAGAAGAAACTCAGCTTTGATGGAAAACGTTACTACAACCCTGACTATCTTCTAAGTGACGAACTAGCACTTTTCATCACGACTTAAGAGCACTCCTACCCTTCAAGACGGATCTTTATCACAGAGCTTCTCTGCTCTGTGATGATATAAAGAGTTGTTCTTAAACCTTCTTTCGCTAAAATCTCTCATCAATTTAACAGTGGGTAGACTATGTTTGGTATGGGTTTTATCGAAATACTTATTATCGGTGTGATCGCTATCTTGTTCCTGGGACCGGATAAACTTCCTCAGGCTATGGTAGAGATGGCGAAGTTCTTCAGAAGTGTCAAAAAGACCGTTGCGTCGGCGAAAGAGTCACTCGAAGAGGAGATGCATATCTCAGAGATCAAAGAAGAGGCGATGAACTACAAGAAAGAGCTCACGTCAGCCAGCAACGAGCTTTCACGTCTTACCAACCTCGATGAGATCAGTTCCGAGATCGAAGATATCAAAAAAGAGGTCACAGTGACCCCTGATGACATCGGTGACAGTAAAGTCGCCGCACCTCCTCCACCTCCCAAACCCGAAGTCGTCACCTTTGAGAAAAAGAAGAGACCAAAACCTTATAAAAAGCCGAAGTCCTCGACTGAGACTCCAAAAAAAGAGGATAGCTGATGTTTGAAGATCTCCGTCCCCATCTCATCGAGCTGCGTAAACGTCTTGGGATCTCTGTCGGTTCTGTCATCGTCATGTTCTTTGTCATGTTCTTTTTTCACGAGCCTATTCTTGAGTGGATGGTCGCACCACTGAACACCGCCCTTATTGAGGTAGGTAAGAAATCAGTCATAGCTGCAGATGGTATGGTCACGACTTCTCAGGTCGGTGGTGCTTTTTTCGTAGCACTTAAGGTCTCTTTCTTTGCAGGTCTGATCGCATCACTGCCTATCATCCTCTCCCAAATATGGCTCTTTATCGCTCCGGGTCTTTATGCCAATGAGAAGAAGATGATAATGCCATTCATCCTTGGCGGAACTATTATGTTTGCCGTTGGGGTCGGCTTCGCCTACTACATAGTCACCCCCTTTGGCTTTGACTTTCTCATCACCTTCGGTAGTTTCAAGTTCACACCACTGATCAATATAGAGGATTATGTCGGTTTCTTCACGAAGATCATGTTCGGATTTGGTCTTGCCTTTGAGCTGCCTGTCTTTGCCTACTTCCTGGCACTGCTCGGCCTGATCGATGATAGACAGATGATCGCCTTTTTCAAATATGCGATCATCATCATCTTTATCGTCGCTGCACTACTTACGCCTCCGGATGTACTGACACAGATGTTGATGGCCGGACCACTCATCGTCTTATACGGTATCTCCATCCTGATCGTCAGGGCGGTAAACCCTGCACCAAAAGAAGATGAAGATGATGAGTATGAGGATGAACCTGAGCAAGAGAGTGACGTAAGTGACCGATCCGCTTCAGACAAGTAGTTACCACTTTGAGCTCCCTGGCGAGCTGATCGCCACCCACCCCGCACAACCAAGAGACCATGCAAGACTGCTGGTCTATGACCGTAAAGATGACACGATCACCCATGCCTATTTTCATGAACTTGAAAGATTTCTTCCCAAAGAGATGACCCTACTCTTTAATGATACGAAGGTCATAAAGGCCCGACTATTTGGGAAAAAAGAGAGTGGCGGAAAGATCGAACTGCTTATTAACCGTCCTCTCGATGCACAGCGAATCAATGTCTATATTCGGGGAAAAGTCAAAGTCGCGACTATCGTCTATTTTGATGAAGGGGTCTCTGCTGAAGTCATCAAAGTCCATGAGGATGGAAGCCGTGATGTCAACTTCTTTAAAGATGGTGCTATGCTTCGCTTTGAGGAGCTTCTACCGCTCATCGACATGATCGGTCATATTCCTCTGCCCCCTTACATACAGCGTGAGGATGGTCAGGAGGACGAAGCCGACTATCAGACGGTATTTGCCAAGTATGAGGGTGCTGTCGCTGCACCGACAGCATCCCTGCACTTCAGTGATGAACTGTTTGAACGTGTCTGTGCGGCTCATGAACACGCCTTTGTGACGCTACATGTCGGGGCGGGGACCTTTAAACCTGTCGAAAGTGAGATCATCACCGACCATCCTATGCACTCAGAGTATTATGATGTCTCAGAAGAGGCAGAAACGCTCATAGCTAATGAGAGACCCCTGCTCTGTGTCGGTACCACATCGACGCGTACCGTAGAGTATTATGTACGGACAAAAAAGCCATCTGGTGAGGCCAACCTTTTTCTGCACCCAGGTAATCTTCCCCAGAGAGTCGATGCGCTACTGACTAACTTTCATCTGCCACAATCGACACTGCTGATGTTAGTCGCCTCTTTTGCCGGTCTGGAGAACACTCAGCGCCTCTATGCTGAAGCCATAAGGGAAAAGTACCGTTTCTACTCTTACGGCGATGCGATGCTAATACTGTAAAAGAGTGCAAACAACTATCATCTAGAGTCCACCTACTTACGACTTCTCTTTCCTATCAACAATAAACTCTTTGGGTTCCGAGAAGTAATAGCCCTGCGAATACTCTATGCCAAACTCATCGATGATAGCCTGGATATTCGCTGATGCGACAAATTCGGCTATACAGATGATATTTGTGTTTTTGGCAAAAGCAGCGATCGATTTCGTGATCTCGTAACTCTTATGGTTGACATCGATATCTTTGATATATTTGGCATCGATCTTCAAGAAGTCAGCGTCGAGGTCCATGACCCGTTCAAAGTTGGAGTATTCTGCTCCAAAATCATCAATGGCAAGCTTAAGCCCCATCTTCTTAAATATCTGAAACTGCTTACTATGGTTTTTATTCCCACCACTACTGACACCCTCAAGGATCTCAAGTGTGACACGCTCCGGTGTGATCTTATAAAGATCCAACTTCTCCTGTATGTAAGTTATCAGATAGTTTTTGTTCAGATCTTCTTCTGTGATATTGATAGAGAACGTGTACGGTTTGTTACGCATATAGGAGAAGGCTTTATCGATCATGATCTGTGTTATACGGGTGATCATCCCTGTCGTCTGTGCTACCTCGATAAATCGGTAAGGTGTCAGTATCTCACCATTGTGTTCAATACGTACAAGTACTTCAAACTTATCGATCACGTTTGTCCGGTTATCCCGTATACCCTGGTAATACGGTATGACTTTGTCACTCTCAAGAGCATTATGTAGTATACCACTCATATCAAGGAACTCTTTACGTTCGACATGATCGAGTCTATCTAGCCCTGGATCATAGACATGGTAGCGATTAGACCCAAGGTTCTTGGCCTGTCTAAGGGAAAAGGATGCTTTACGGAACAGATGTTTACCACCCTCTGCTGCCCCATAAGTGAATGTGATGTTGATAGTATGTTTTCCAAAACGCATCTCCTGATCAAAGAAACGTCTCTGTATGTTCTTTATCATCTCGACGGCCGAGCTGTCATCATCATATAACAGACCAAACTCATCAGCATCGATACGAAATACTTCTACACATTGACAGATAGACTTCAATCTCAGGGCAATTGCTTTGAGTATCTGGTCACCCATATCAAAGTCATAGACAATATTGATATTACTAAAGTTGTTGACATTAGCGATGACAAGCGTGCGGTCATCCCTTTTATCATCCAAGATCTCCATCAGCTTTATCTTATTTCGTAGTTCAGTCAATCCGTCATAGACCCTTTTATCTTGATGTAAACGTGTACTCAGATAACGTAATAGCAGTGCGAGACTTAAAAACAGCAGCATACTAAAGATGAGCATCAAGAGCATAAATACCGAGTCATGAAGCTGTTCAAGTAACTCATTCTCTATATCATGCATCTTTTTAAAGAAGAGTAGATAGGCCATCTCACTAAAGTCCACGGCTTTGACTTTACCAGTCACGACCATATAGTCATCGAGTATCTGATGATGCTTTTCTCCAGGAAGATAACGTCGATCTACCAGAGCGTCTATACTGTTTCCCTGTACCTTAAGCATGACATCTTGTGGTAGTGAGTCGTAATCGATGATAAAGTACTCATTGATAAACGCGTTTGACGGTACTTCTGTAAGTCTGCTTTTGTACTTCTGGTCGATGGCAACGACGAGATACTCATCATACCCATCTTGTTTATTTAGATCGGTAAGAATAGAGTCAAAGGATGTGCTTACTTCGACACCGCCTATGGCCTTACCCTTGTGGACAATAGGTACGATGACTTTAAACACAAGAGACTTCTCACTTATATCCATCAACTGCCTGGTCTGTAGCGTCTTTAGACTCTGTTTGATCCAGGGCTGTGTAGCAAAGACGTCATCACCCTTTTGGGCACTCCATGAACGGTGCAGATTGATACCGCTACGATCTATGATCTGAAAACTACTCGCTTTTAGGAGATGCTTCTGCACAAATGTCTTTGAGATCGCATTGACGCTGCTGATACTACTGCCAAGCCCGATCTTTCCTATGCGTCGGTCGACTCTTACACTTTGTGCTGAGGCGATAGCAAGGGCAAGTGTCAACTCCCGTTTTCTCGAGACAGCCTCGCCAAGCCGCTTGCGAAGACCTGATTCTTGCTCTATAATATATTCCGTATGAAGTCGTCTCTCTTGCTGTTGGAGTGAATAGACCTCGACCAGCAAATATATAAGCACGCTAAATCCAATAAGGTATAAGACATAAAATATCTTTTTCTCATGCTTAAGGATCCGCCGTAAAAGACTCAAACCCTTTCTATCAACTTCATCCATCTATACAAGCTCCTAAGATAGTTGCCAATAGAATAGCATCAAACAAAATAAAATATGATTAAAGTCTACTTTTGAGGATATTATTATGTAAAAGAGGGTAAATAGCTCAAAGATGTCCTCCATTGCCATTGATTTAAGTGAACAGATCTTACATGACAAAGGTTTGAGACGAGCGACCCAAGAGCAGGTCTGTTCTATGCCATTTCAAAGCATAAGATGAGAGCATAAAAGGGGTACTTGTTCGTTTGGCATCCTTAAATCAAAGATGTCCTAAATAGCGTTCCAGGATTATCATCGCAGCGAGTGAGTCTACTCTGCCGTCACGTTTGTAGCGCATAGTGCCTTTCATCCGCTCTTCGGCCTCAAGTGATGAGTCACTCTCATCTTGAATATAGAGCGGACCATCATAAGCGACAAGGTTCATGAAATGCTCCACACGACGACGCATCTCCTCTTCAGAACTTCCGCCCATAGGGATACCGATGACTACAGCCTCCGCGTCCCACTCATCGATGATCGCTTTGACAGCGGCAGATGCCTGGTCTCGGTTCTTACGTATGACTGCGGTCAAAGGAGTGACTACGGAGTTATCGGCACTATAGGCCAGTCCAATACGTTTAAGCCCAAGATCGATAGCTATGATCCGCATCTATTTACCCAGACAGAAGCTGCCAAACATCTTATCAAGCATCTCATCATGCTCATATGGACGGGTGATCGAAGCAATAGCATGGATGGCTTCATTCATATGAAAGGAGAAGATCTCCAGCTCCTGATCGCTAAGTGGTATGACGGCATCGGAGAGCTCTTGGACCGCACTCTCTACGGCATGTATCTGACGGGTAGAGATCAGCATCATCTCATCAGAGTGGTCTTTACTGTCCATTATCTTCTGCAGTGCTTCAATAAGTGCTGATGCACTCTCTTTAGAGTTTAATGATAACGGGGTGTGATGCTGCATGAAAGAGTCATCAAATCGCTGTTGAAGGTCACACTTGTTTAGTACCGTGATGATCTCTTTCTCATCACCATACTTCTCCAGTAACTCTAGTATCCTACTGTCTTCACTATCCTCAGCGCGACTGGCGTCAAAAAGCGCCACCACAATATCGCTCTCTTCGATAGCTTCGATGGAGCGCTCAATACCGATACGCTCGATCTCATCACCGGATTCACGTATACCTGCGGTGTCGACCATACGGATAAGATGCGTACCTACACGTATCTGCTCTTCGATCGTGTCACGGGTAGTCCCTGCTATATCACTTACGATCGCACGGTCAAAGTTCAGCATCGCATTGAGTAGTGAACTCTTTCCTACATTTGGCTTACCGATGATAGCTACCTTAAAGCCCTGCATCAAGCCTGCCCTACTCCTGCTAGCTTGCAGTGTACGCGAAAGGCTCTCACTTAGACGCTCAAGACGCACAGTGATCTGATCGATAAGATCTTGAGGAAGGTCCTCTTCTGCATAATCGATGGTCACCTCAGAATAAGCTACTATCTCCAGCAACTGATCACGAACATCTTCTACGTAACCTCTGAGAGAACCTTTCATCTGTTTTGCCAAGATCTTTGCAGCATCCTCGCTTTTAGCCTCTATAAGCTGTGCGATCGCTTCCGCCTCACTTAGGTCTATTCGTCCATTAAAAAAGGCACGTTTACTGAACTCTCCAGGATCCGCTAGTCTTGCACCAAGTCTCAGTGTAGCCTTTAGTATCTCTTGTGCGACAATATGGCCACCATGGCATTGGATCTCGATGATATCCTCTGCCGTGAAACTCCTAGGGCCCTCAAAGTAGATCACAATAGCTTCATCAAGTAGATCATCATCGCTATCAAATATGGAGGTGAGTGTGGCATGACGGGGTTGAAGTGAGTCAAGTCGACTAACTCTTTTAGCGATAGAAAGTGCATCATCACCACTTATACGGATGATGGAGATGGAGCCTATGCCATGGGCAGTGGCAATGGCTGCAATAGTATCGTTCATAAGATCAGTGTTCGTTGTAGCCGTTGATGATGATATATTTCGCACCATCGCGTGTTGAACGGATAGCTACGTATTTATCAGCATAGCGGCTTCGTAGTTCACGCAAAGCGATCTGTACCAGTACCCCATCCAAGATCTTCGTCTGTGCCTTACCGTCACGATCTATGTTCTCATAGACACCGATAAGATAACGCTGCACTGACTCTTCCTGGTTCTTCAAGAACTCAGCTATCTCAAGACGCAGTTGGACCTGATATGAGGCATTTATCCAGTTAAAGAGCATATAAGAGAGTGCTTTATAGCGATAACCTTCTTTACCGATAAGCAAGGCTGCATCATCGCCACCAAACTCGATAAGAAGCGTACTGTCATCATAGACAGAGACATTGATCGCATCGATCTGGAAACAGGTCCGTTCAAAGAGCGCATTGATCTTAGTCCCTACTTCTACAGAGATCTCCTCGATGGAAGGTCTATCTTCAAAGAAACTCTCCGTCACACTGGAGTGCTCTGCATAATCATGACGTTTTCTTGCCGGTTCCGGCTCTTCCTGGTCTGTGACAAAGGTCTGTGGAAGGATGGTCTCATTCAGTGAGGAGATCTGAGAGATCTTCTCTTTGATGAAACTCTTTGCTTTAGCCGTCTCTTTTTTAAAGGCTTTGACCGGTGCGATCTCAAAACCTTTAGCCTGCTCACCCTCATCAGTTGCTTCGTCTTTAGCTTCTACTTCGGCTTTCGAGATGGTGACCGGTGTCTCAGGAAGTACATCTTCCACAGGTGGAGTCTGCTTCTGAGTATCTGGGGTCATCTTACAACTGGCTACGATTATCGCACTCTTCTTAAAGAGCTTCTGTCTCAGTCCACGGCCCGGTTGCTGTATGACCTCGACATCTATCTCTGTGATCGAGCAGTTCAGCTGTTGCGCTGCTTGTGCATACGCCTCTTCTAGCGAATCTGCTTCAATCTTTATCATTGTCTTTCTCTTTTCCCGGATGCTTTTCAGCCAGGTGCTGATCGTGACGTGCCTCTTTCGCGGCAGCAAAGCTTCTGTTGACCATCCACTGCTGAGCGATCGAGAAGAGATTGTTCACAAACCAGTAAAGGACAAGCCCTGAAGGGAACGTGATGAAGAAGAACGTAAAGATCACCGGAAGGAACTTAAAGATCTTCTCCTGCATAGGATCTGTGAAGTTGCTTGGTGTCATCTTCTGCTGGTAATACATAGAAGCACCCATCAGCAGTGGAAGTACATAGTACTGATCCATACGTGAAAGGTCTGTCACCCAAAGGATCCACGGCGCACCCTGAAGTTCGACTGCGTTTAGAAGTACTCGGTAGATAGCAAAGAAGACCGGGATCTGCAGCAACAGAGGCAGACAACCACCAAGAGGATTGGCACCGTTCTTTTTGTACATATCCATCACCGCAGCGTTCATACGTTGTGGATCGCCTTTATATTTTGCCTGAAGCTCTTTGATCTTTGGTGCGATCTCTTTCATCTTCTGCATAGAGACCATACCCTTGTATGTCAACGGGTAAAGCACCATACGGATGAGTAAGGTAAGTCCGATGATCGCCCAACCCCAGTTTCCAAAGATACCCTCTAACCACATCAGGACTTTAAACAGCGGAGCAGAAGCAAAGGTGAACCAGCCATACTCGATGGCATTGACTAGTACAGGGTCTATGCTCTCAAGCTGCTTGTAATCTTTCGGCCCGATATAACCGTTAAAGAGCATGTTGCCATGTCCCTCAAGGTAGACGATAGGGTTGTCATCACGATCACGTTCTACTATCACATTGGTGTCTGGCGTAAGTCCGTAGAAGATAGAGGCAAAGTACTGGTCAAACGATGAAGCAAGATGTACGCCGGAGAACGTAGCACGGTTCTCGACATCACCATCTTCAAAGATCGTAGTAAGGTTGTCACCTGCATAGACCATCGCGCCATGCACAGCCATCATCATCTGATTACCATGCTCCGGATGCTGACCAAGGTAGATGAAGTAGCGTCTCTCTTCAGAGAGAGCCACAGAGATGTCATAGTGTCCGTCACTGTAAAGTGTCAGCTTCTTCTCTAGTGTCACGCCAGGCAGGGCCTGAGTCAATGTCACTACCGTTGACTGACCCTCTGCCAATGTCACCGACTGGACATCACTTGTATAGGCTGTCTTTATCGCGGCCTGATCAAGTGTCTCATCGGCAAAACGGACATAAAGTGGGATAGCACCATTCTCTGGGACCATCTGTGTCGGATTACCATCAGTATCATTATACTTCTCATCAAGCAGTAAGATAGAAGCGATACGACCAAGTGTGTCGATCTTCATAGAGAAGTGATCAGCCTCGACTGTAAGCAGCGTGTTCTGCGTATCGATGGCTACTTTCTCATTCGTTGGGACACTATGGCCTACGTTCACGGCCTCAGCGACCTGCCCCGTAGCAGTCGTCGTCGCAGTCGTGGCTGTAGTAGCTACCGCATCTTTGATACCGACACCCTGAGCAGTCTTGGTAGTCACATTATGATCTGCTCCGGCAGGCTGCTGCGGAGGAAAGATCGCGGTGTAGCCCACAAAAAAGAGAAAAGAGAGAAAGACTGCCAACAGTAGTCTTTGGTTTGGTGACATATTGTCTAACATCATTGACCTTTATAATCAAAATTTTTTATGATAAAAAAACGGTCTTTTTCATTTGGGACCAGCCAGTATTTTATAGTATCGTTCTCAAGTTTTGTCGGCTTGCGGCACAGCTTATCCAGTAATGGATAGTCAATACCGCCTGGAAAAAGCTGATTACAGCTCAAGATCCGAGTAAAAGAGTGATAAAAAGCGCTTGGTATGGAATTCTCTTCAAACTGCCATTTGGCATATTCGGAGCATGAGGGGTAGTAGCGGCAGCTTCCAAAGCCTATCACAGTTATAAAACGCTGATAGAACCCTAAAAGCTTAAGAAGATATCTTTTTATCATCTACCAATCCGCCCGTTCGACTCAAAACATGTCTGAGGTCACGTTTCAAGGTCTCATACGAGACCTGGTCTATTGAAGCCTTTGCGACTAAGACATAACTGCCATCGCCGAGTGAGATACAGAATTCGGCAAAAAGAGCCCGTAATCGCCGCTTACTGCGGTTTCTTACTACTGCGTTACCCACTTTTTTACTGGCCGTAAACCCGATATTTCTTTTTCCCTTTGAGGGAAGATAAAAAAGGACGACTGAGCGTGCATGCACGCTCTTGCCCCGTTTATAGACAAATTGGAATTGACCGTTTGTCTTTAACTTTACAAAACTGTTTACACAGTCAGTGATTTTCTGCCTTTTGCACGGCGTGCATTAATGATCTTACGGCCATTCTTTGTTGCCATACGTGTGCGGAATCCGTGTGTACGTTTACGTGGTGTATTATGTGGTTGATATGTTCTTTTCATAACATCCCCTAGTCATTGATTTTAGCTTGCAATAATAGTGAGTTTTTACTTAAAAATCGGTTAAGACTATTGAAAGGTAAGCCTGTTGAACACTATTCTGCTTCATCCATATTTCTCTTTAGTGACATCGTGGTGTTCTTCGTAAGGTCTTGTTATATCTAGATATCACGCTTCGTCGATCTTTTCTTTGATAAACTCCATGAATGGAACAATATTAGTATGATTGCTAGCTTGTTCCAGGGCCTGCATATACCTTTGTCTTTCATCTTTTTTGATGATTATCCAAGGCTGCCCATACGATACCAATATACCATTCATGATAAGTCTTGATATTCTTCCATTACCATCTACATATGGATGAATGAATCCAAAGATAAAGTGTCCCAAGATCACTTTAGATAAGATGTTCTCATCGCTTTTAATAAGCTCAAAATATTTCTCCATAGAATCAAGAACAGCTTCTTTTGGTGGAGGGACATGTGCTGAGCCTCTCAGATAAATAGCGGTATTCCTATAGCCTATCAGATCATTCGCTTTTAGAATATTTGCCTGTACGCTTGGTAAGAATAGCTTTTTATAAAGTTTGGCTTGTAAGTCTGACAGATCGTCTTCGATCTTCTTATTGGAGCTTAGACACTCTAAGACAGTTGACTTTAACGCTTCAAAGGCTTCATAATATCCTCTTGCAGCAAGAGCGTCACGTGTCTCTTTGTCCTCATCGTTTCGTACTGGATCCCAATTTCCATTTTTGATCTTTTCTATAAGTCCTGTTGTGACTCTATATCCTTCTATAGATAAAGAGTGATAAGCATCTTGCGTATATTTTTCTTCCAATTCTGACAATAAGAGCTTTATATCTATTTTCTTTGACTCGATATTACTATTTGATCCATCTATCTTAGTAGAATATTTTTTCCATAACCCTTCGACTCGTGCGGCATAAGGACTTCTGAGCAATAGAGTATTACTAAATATAGGTCTTGTAGTATGGAATGGATTAAAAGGAGTGATCTTGGTCCCTACCAATGAGGTATATGTCTCTCGAATGTTCTTCGCATCAGCTTCCCTTCCCAAATAAGTATATGCACCCGATAGTCTTGCAGCAGAAGTATCCATTCTTTTAAGATCGATAAGTGCATTGATCACTATTGATACATCACGAATCGATCTTAATGCGATCTCCATCTCTAAAGGATCATTAATAAAACTATTATTGTCGCTCTTACACAATACATCTTCTATTCTAAAAACATTGATATCTCTTCTTTTATCCAACTCTTTTGGAAAATTATTCTTATCTTCATATACAAATAGACTCATGTCATCAGGCAGTCTAGTGATCGATGATGAAGCACCTTTCTTGATGATCACTGTTAACTGTTTTGGAATAGAATTTTTTTCAGTGTGAAGCATCAAAGAGTCATGCGGGTTTAAACAGTATCCATTTTTTCCAAATCTGTCACTCAGGTATTTTGAAAAGAACGACCATGCGTTTATATACCAAATAGTCGTATCTCCGGATCGGGTACTTGGGTCTTGTATACAATACCAACCTTTGACTATTGGAAATAGATAATCGTTCTCTTTTAGTATAGTTATACTTTTGGCATCAAGCTTTTCCGATTTAAACACGTTTCCTTCTCTATCTTGTATCTTTTTTAAAGAGGATAGTGCTTTTGCAAGGACTTTATTGATCATCATCAGATCCTTTTTTGATATCTATACATGGTCTCATGAAATATATTTACATGGTTACATTGTAGCATATATACATGGTTTTATAAAATATATTTACATGGTCATGGTAGTTTATATTTTTTGGGGTAGTTGATAATGAATCTGGTTTTAGGATTGACCATCAGTATGTTTTATTATCATATCGATATCGAAAAAGTGGAGATTCACTCACAGGGGTGTATTTTATAAAAGTAGTGGGTTGTCACCTGACTCTTAATTCCTTTGATAACATCAGAAACTAGGATAATATTTTTGAAATACAAATATAACGATTTTTGTAACTGATTAGCTGTAAGATGTTTTATCATATTTCTAAAAGGTTTGAAATGAATCGGAATGTTATCTCTTTTGATTTGATACGTTTAGTTGCCTCTGCTTTATTCATTAGCTTACTACTAATTTCTTGTGGTGGTGGTAGTAGTGGAGAAGATACTCTTGCTAAGCCAGTTGACAATAGTCAAGACGTAGAAGGTTCAATAGATAGCAATGAAAGTGTCACCATCATTGAGGGGGTTTTCGTTCCTTCAGTTAAAGGTTTAAGCTATCGTTGTTCAGATGGTAGGACTGACACTACTAAGGATGATGGAAAGATTACATGTATCGATGGTGAAAAAGTAGAATTCAATTTATTTGGTTATGAGCTCGGAAGCGTACAGATGCGTGAGTATTTTTCACCAATACGTCTTACTAAGAATCAAGAAAGTGCACTAAATATTGCGCAGTTGCTTATGATGTTGGATAAAGATAGTTATATAAATAATGGATTTGAAATTGATGAAGTAATGGGAGCTCGTCTAGAGTTTTATGAAATCTCGCTTGATACAGCTGACTTTGATGAACAGACGAGTGCTTTTTTTGAGGTGAAAATTTCCTCAGAAGAAGATGCTAGTAAAATCTTTAACGCATTCTTACAGCCCGTGGGTGAGCCAAACTTTAATGTGATAGATTTTTTAAATGATGATGATGAGACTGTAGACTCAGTCTATTCATCTACCTATGATGAAAACGGAAGACTACTAACGGACAGTATGGACTTTGATGGGGATGGCGTTATAGACTCAGTCACTACTTATACCTATAACGCAAATGGCAACTTGATATCTTTTAGTACTGATGATGGAAATGATGGGACCGTAGACTCAGTCTATTCATCTACCTATGATGAAAACGGGAGACTACTAACGGACAGTATGGACTTTGATGGGGATGGCGTTATAGACTCAGTCACTACATATACTTATGACTCGGATGGTAGCTTGATATCGATTAGTACTGATGATTAGATACTAAGAATATTTGTGTCAGTCGTTGTTTAATTCTTACACTTGTTTGTAAGATTCAATTTTTTGAAATAGTATATAAAGTTGTGATAGTACCCGAATTTAAATCCGAAGTGCAATCTTTGAGAATCAGAAGATCAGAGATAGTGCTTTAGGGGTTTGAAGAGGCTAGATGATAGAATCCCACTTCAA
>JADGEC010000171.1 GCA_016744575.1 Sulfurimonadaceae bacterium
CTTACTAAAAGCAGTGAAGGTCATGGTGGTGTCGCAGGCGTCGCTATCATGGGCTTTCTCTCTGCTTTGATCGTAGGACCCTGTGTGGCGGCTCCGCTGGCAGGTGCACTGATCTATATCGGACAGACTGGTGATGCGCTTATCGGTGGTATGGCACTCTTCTCACTTAGTATTGGTATGGGAGTCCCACTGCTTATCGTCGGGACGAGTGCTGGTAAGTTCATGCCTCGCCCTGGTGAGTGGATGGATAATATCAAAGGTTTCTTTGGGATCTTGCTACTTGGTGTCGCTATCTGGATGATGAGCCGTGTCATCCCTGAGCCGGTCACACTGCTACTTTGGTCATCACTTATCATCTTTACCGCTGTGCATCTAGGTGCGCTTGAACAGACAGCGTGTAAACGATGTGGTCATGCCAGTATGAAAGCATTGGGTCTGATGCTCTTCCTTTACGGTATCATGCTTTTCATCGGTGGTTTTACCGGAGCGACCAACCCCTTGAACCCGCTGGAGAAGTTGAACCAGCCTCAGCATATGCTAGGTGGTGTCGAGCAGGCAGCATCGGTCGTATCCAAGCCTGCTTTTGTCACGATCCACTCTATCGCCGAGCTTGAAGGTATCTTGATGGAATCAGAGGGAAAGAAAGTGATGCTTGACTTCTATGCTGACTGGTGTATCTCATGTAAAGAACTTGAACACACTACCTTTGCGGATCCTGCTGTGATGGCAAAGATGGCTGAGTTCGTCCTGGTCCAGGCAGATGTGACGGACAATACAGATGATGAGAAGGAGTTGACTAAAGAGTTTGGGCTCTTTGGACCTCCGGGCATCATCTTTTTTGATGAGAAGGGTGAGCAGATAAAGGGACGCGATATCATCGGTTATCAAGAGCCAGAAGAGTTTTTGGAGAACCTGAATAAATTGTAGGAAGTCAAAGAAGCATTACTGCTATATAACGGAAGGCTTTGCCTCCGCAGTGCGGGAGTCATAGTGGAGAGTGCCAAGGGTCAGCACTCCTAAGACGTGTGTTATATGCCATTTAGCACATGATAGACTTAAGATGTTTGATAGATCAAAACAGTCCGCTATTGGGCTGTATCCACTTCAATAGCTCTTTGGGGACACTTTTCTTAGTACCGTTCTCAAGGTATTTGTATCCCTCTACGGCTTCTCCCTTTTTAAAAAGTATCTCTGATTTTATGTGGCCTTCTGGATAGTACTCTTTGGAGAGCCCCTCTTTTAGACCATCTTCAAAGGGAGTCATAAACCTTAGTCCACCAGTCTCATAATACTTTTTTGCGACACCATTCTCTACTCCATGGGTAAATGGCACAGCAGAAGCTAAAAGACCAGTAGGGTAGAACTTCTTCTCGATGCCTTCAGACCAGCCATCTTTATAGTGCACCTCAGTCTTGACTTCACCATGTTCAAAGTAGATCTTTAACAGACCATCCGCCGGTTTTTGTGATGCCACCTCATGGACTCGCTCTTCAAGTACTTCAAGCTCTTCGACCATATAGATCTTTTCGGCAAAAAGCAGTACGAATGTCAGAGGAAGGATAAAAAGAAGTTTTTTCATAGGAGTACTCTCTAGGATCAGGATTATGTCATAGGTATCTCTGATGACCTTGTGATGATATATAGGGTCTCTAGAGGTGCCTTTATGTAAGTATACTCCTCTTCTAGCCTTTTTCTTCGATCATTGCTGCGACACGGGCAGAACTTCCATGCTGGAGGTAACCTTTGAGTGCTTTTGAGTCTTTGAAGTACTGCTCACTATCATAGTCATCGTAGGACTTTAAAAGGTTCTCTACCGTTACGGCGTCCTGAATAAACTCCGGATGAAGGGCGTGATCGGAAAATTTGGTAAACATGATATTACCTAGACCGGCATAGTCGATCTTGAGCAATAGACTACCGAGGAAGTAATCAAAAGGTTTGGCAATAAAGACCAAAATAAAGGGGATGCCTATCAGTGAGGCTTCGAGTGTGGCGGTACCGCTACAGATAAAGGCAAAGTCAGACTCATAGAGCGCTTTATGGGCGTCACCGGTACGTTCGAAGCTACTAATATCGCCATAAAGCTTATTGACCTTGGCTTCATCAAAGAAGTGAGGGATCACGATAAGAGCAGGTTTGTCAATACGTTTTTGGACCTCTCTAAAGACAGGCATCAATTTTGTTATTTCTGAAGGGCGGCTTCCTGGCATAAAGACTATTTTTCCATTACCCTCGAGATCTGTTTTAAGGTGCGTTATCTCATCAAGCAGTGGGTGCCCGACGTACTCGATAGGAGCATCTTTAGTGTAGTGATCTTTCTCAAAAGGCAAGATCGAGGCAAGGCGGTCGATGGTACGTTCGAGTACCGGGATCCTCTTCTTTTTCCATACCCATGCCTGAGGCAAAATATAGTAGATGATCTCTTTGTCGGGATAGCGTTTTTTGATCGCTTTGGCGAGTGGGAGGTTAAAGCCGGATGAATCGATAAGCAGGACTTTGTCAGCACTGTCAGCTAGTGTGAGCATCTCATCTTTAAGTCTAAGGAAGAATCGCAGTTTTTTTAGCGCATCGACTATACCCATGATAGCAAGTGAACGCAGGTCTATCAGCGGTGTGCCAAGTTCAGCATCGAAGATACCTATGAGACGGACATCATCGCTAAGCTCTTTTTTTACAGCGCGCAGGTGGACGTTTGCGGAGTGCTCAAGTGCAGATACTAGGAGTCTCATGAACCACCGTCTCCCCAAGTCTGGTAGGAGCTGTCATAGCTCTCTGTCTCTGGGTCATAGTACTCATGCAGATAGGTAGTCAGTAGATCGATATCACTGTCGCTTAGTGGCTGGGCAAAAGGGATCATCATATCTTGCTGCTGGTTCTCAGATACACCGCTGCGAAAGCGTTCAAGTTTGTAAGTCAAAAAACCTTTGGCACGATTGGCCAGGCCGGGATAACCGCTCATCCCCTCTGCTTTGAGTCCATGACAGCCATTACATCCCTTCTCAAAATAGAGGACTTCACCATTTTTATACTGAGTGCTGACAGCCAGAAGCGAGAGGCTCAACAAGACGATGGATATTAAAGACTTCACTCTAATCCTTACACAACCAAAGTTGCATTATAATGACGTCATTATATCGAAAGACGGGGTATACATGATCATAAGTAATGTCATCGTCTGTGACGCCGGTGGTGAGCGCAGGGTAGATGTAGAGATAGCGGATGGGAAGATAACGAATGTAGGTCCTGACCTTTCAGGTAGTCAACGTCTCGATGGTAAAGGGGCATACCTACTTCCGGGATTGATCGATACCAACGTACGTCTCAGAGACTCACAATTAAATGGTAGGACGATAGAAAGTGTCGCGCAGAAGGCACTTTCGGGCGGGGTGACGACGGTTGTCCTTGCTCCAGACTCTACCCCTGAAGTCGATAATGAGATCGTCTTGGAATTTGTACAGAAGCACCGCATACAAGAACGCGGGGCGACTGTTGAGACGACAGTAGCGGCAAATGACGCGAACGAGCAGTTAAGCAATATCGCTATCTTGTTGAAACGGGGAGCATTAGCACCCTATATGACGACAGCGATCAAGAACAATGTCGCTTGTCGGATAGCTGAATATGTCAAGATGTTTGGAAACACACTCTTTTGCAAGGCACAAGATACCAGCTTGTCTGCTACCGGGGTCATGGTCGAAGGGGCTATCGCGACGAAGCTTGGTCTGGTCGGTATTCCCCCTCTGGGAGAGACGGTACATGTCGCTAGGATGATCGAGATAGCTCGTGATTATGATATTAGTATCCTTTTTAAGAGCATCGCCTCTCCCCGTTCGATCGAGATGATCGCAAGAGCAAGGTATGAGGGAGTACAGGTACAGTGTGAAGTGAGTGTCCATCATCTACTACACTGTGATGAGGCCTGTGATGATTTCAACACCACCGCCAAGATCTCGCCACCACTGGCGACAAGGTCAAATATGACTCTGCTGCAAGAAGCGCTTAAAGCGGGTAAGATCGATATGCTGACCACACTGCATCAACCAAACTCTCCGGTAAACAAAGAGGTCGCATTCGCGGATGCCTCATATGGGTGTGAGTCGATCGCAGAAGCACTGCCTCTGTATTACACCAAACTGGTACGCAGTGGCTTGATAGATATGCCTGCATTGATGCGTCTAAGTGTCACCAACCCGGCAGCAGCGATCGGTAACAGCAGCGGTCTGATCGAGCCAGGAGCAGTGGCGGATCTCATTGTGTTTGACCCTCAAGCTGAGGTGATGGTCGAGAACGTACAGTCACTTTATGATGGTGAGAGACTTGAAGGAAGGGTAGTAAGACGGTTTGTCAGAGGTATAGAAGTCTAAAGCTCCTTGTAAATCATTTCACGAGTGGTACCCTTATATTATATGCTCTTCACAAAACTCGATGAGAGCACCCTCACTCAGTGGTCTGCTGAAGTGATAACCCTGTCCCATATCACAACCATGGGTCCGTAGGAAATCCTCCTGCTCCTCTTTCTCTATCCCTTCTGCGACGACGTTGTAACCAAGACTTTTTGATAAGGCGATGATCGCTTTAGCGATCTCTACATCATTGTTGTCATCAGGGATATCATCGATGAAGGATTTATCGATCTTGATGGTATCAAGTGGCAATCTTTTGAGATAACTCATCGAGGAGTAACCGGTACCGAAGTCGTCGATGGAGATCTTAAATCCAATATCTCGGAAATCCTCAAGGATCGTCATGTTACTGGTGGTATACTCCATGATATAGCGTTCAGTGATCTCGATCTCAATATTGTGCGGAGA
>JADGEC010000172.1 GCA_016744575.1 Sulfurimonadaceae bacterium
TAATAACGCCATCAGAAAAGTGCCGTATCAGTCTTTCATCTTGGATGAAGTGCTAAAGGAGCACCCTAAAGACTCTCTCTTCATATTTGGTAATATGGATGATGCAGTAAATCTAAGGACTCCGTGGAAGCACGTCTGCTCAGATGCAGATGTTCCTCGTCATAAGCTGTACTCTACTCGACACACTTTCGCAACATTGATGCTCCAGGATAACGTCGTGAGCATCAATGAACTTGCCGGACTTTTGGGACACAGTAGCCCTAAAATAACGCTTGAACATTATGCGAGCGTGATAGAATCAAAGGATATTAGCTTTGTGCAAGGGTTTTCACTGTTCAGGGAAAAAGAGATAAAAGATGAGGACAATAAAGTTGGACATTATAATGAAGTCTGACACGATCCTGACACGATCGGGTGTGAGAAAGTGCTGAAAGCCCCTTAAATAGGGCATCACAGCGTTTAGGTACAACGATAAGCCGGGTTCTGTAGATAGCGACGATTAATCTACTCTGTATATCACTATACAGCTCTAGCGAGACAATAGCATTGTAAGACACTAACCATCTGTCTCTTGCTGCCAGGTCGGGTTTACATAGCTCCGATCATTGCTGAAAGGACTGGTGGGCTCTTACCCCGCCGTTTCACCCTTACCACTATCTGAACGGCGAGGGAACAAGTCCCCTCGCCCTACGCTGGCCGCTATGGCACTAAAGCTTCGCCAATCAGCGAGAGATAAGACATAGATGTCTTTGTACTTTGATGACATAACAGCTGACTCAGTGATCTGGATCTCTCCTGAAAACTGTTCTAACAGTGGCGGTCTACTCTCTGTTGCACTATCCCTCAGCTTACGCCGGCCATCCGTTAGATGGGACCCTGTCTTACGGCAGCCCGGACTTTCCTCTTGCCATTGGCAAGCAGCCGCTTGTTGTACCGGCGCAATGATAGTGTAAAAGAGTAAAATTAGAGGTTAAGGGCACCTCTAACGACCCCGTGTATCATCAGCGTTTCATACGACTTGGTGATCAAGGCAGGTCAGATGTAAGCTATCTTGTCTTACCTTACTCCCTAAAGATGTGAGGGACCTCACATCTTTTTTACGGGAGATATCGTAACTGGTTACGGTGGCAGGAGTCTAACGATACCTCGAATGAGAAATATGCTAAACGCATATTTTCATCGAGTAAAGTCTCATCGATGTACGAAGTGCCCTTGATCAATGCATCATCATACGTGCTACCGGCGCGAAGATGATATCTATGATCAGCATCTCAGGCTTCCACTGGCTCAAGATAGCTTTATCTGGGTCTTCTGGGACAAAGACATCAGGCTTCAAGACTTTACGATAGACATCTTCGGGCTTCTTGACTTCTTCCATAATTGCTAAAAACTGCTCATGAGCGTACCCATAAGCAAAAGCCAACTGGTCATCAAGACTCTGTTGTACTATCGTGTTAATGATCTGTCCATCCTTGAGTTCTATCTGGAAAAAGGTCATATTCCTGATAGTGTAGATGGTCTCGACACGCCTGGCATCAAAGATGATCTTCATAGTGCGTAAGGTACCATGATTGTACCGGTAGTTCTCATGCAAGACCGTAGTCTCATAGACCAAAAGAGTGCCCTCCTCCTGCCTGGTCACATACTGATAGATATAACCTGGTGAAAGATCGACATACTCCTCTTTGACAATATCCCCATGAAATACCATCTGCTTATCACCATAAGTAAGTACGATGTCCTTCTTGTCTTGCAGTGTCAAAGATGTTGAGACACATCCTGTAAACAGTACTACTGAAGATATGAGTATGAATAGATGGGACAGACTTTTTTTCATAATGACCTCTGTATGATCGATATGTGATAGTAGATTAGGAAAGTATAGTATTAATAATCAAAAAGAGAAAGAAAAGGATATGATATTATTTAATATGTAGTTAGATGTCAAAAAAAAGCGGCCGAAGCCGCCTGTTTAGAGAGCTCAGGCTTACGCCATCGCCTCTTTTGCATACTTTTCACCAAGTTCATAAGCCACTTTATTGACATCATGTACTTTTGCCGGTACTTTTGAAAGCATCGTCGCGATAAGTGCATCTTTATCAATAGCGTTCATCATCGTGTTGGCAATAGCCAGTGCGACGACTGATTGTGTGATCACATTACCTACCTCTTCTTTTGCGATAGTGATAATTGGGATCTCATGGATATTCCACTTCTTTCTATCTTCATCAGTCGGGTGTACAAGGTTAGGGTCGACAACGATCGTCCCACCCTCTCGAACACCATCTTTAAAGAGTTTATAACTCATCTCTGCAACAGAAAGCATGAAACCGATCTCACCGTCATTGGCATACGGATAGTAGATCTCCTGATCGTCGAGCTGAATATCGACGACAGTCGGCCCGCCGCGCACTTGTGATGTATAAGTCGCAGTCTTTAGTCCGTGTCCACCTGTCTTGATCTTTGCAGCTGCAAAGATCTCACCAGCAAGAAGAACACCTTGTCCACCAACACCTGTAAATCTCATTAATGTTTTAGCCATTGTGTCTCCTTATATTTTTTTCGCGAAGTCGTCCTGAGTGATCTTCTTACGCTCACCTTGATGTACTTTTTGGATCTCTGCATACATATCACAGTACTCATCAGCCTCAGTATCTTGCTTCAAGATCCCTGTAGGTAGTATATTAAGCTGCTCTTCTTCTGTCATAGCATCATATTTACGCTTAGGCGTAGTAATGCTGTCGATCCACTCAAGGTTCTCCATAGCTGAGACCATCTTGTTCTTTCGACCAAGATTGATATGACAGTTAGAGAGGACTTCCATCATAGAGAAGCCTTTGTGCTGCATCGACTTGATCATTACTTTTTCTAATTTCTTAGGGTCAAGCATACTCTCTCGAGCGACAAAAGAAGCTCCCGAAGCGATCGCAAGATCACAAGTATCAAAAGTAGGGTCAATATTACCCGCTTTTTGAGAGACTGTCCACATACCTTTTGGTGTAGTAGGTGAAGTCTGTGAGTTAGTCAGACCATAGATGAAGTTGTTGATGACGATCATAGTCATGTCAATGTTTCTTCTACAGCCATGGATCGTGTGGTTACCACCAATAGCGAGTGCATCACCATCACCGGCGACACAGACGACCATCTTAGATGGATCAGCCAACTTAATACCTGTTGCATAAGCGATCGTTCTACCATGTGTAGTATGGACTGTGTTGAAATCCACATATGAGGAGAACCTTCCTGAACAGCCAATACCCGAGACAACACACACATCATCCTGGCTGATATCCATCTTCTCGATCGCTCTTACAAACGCTTTAAGGATAACACCATCTCCACAACCCCAACACCATAGTGTCGGCATCTTTTGAAGTCTTAAATATTTATCGTAGTTAAATGCCATCTTATAACTCCTTTACTTTATTTACAATCTCATAAGGAGATATCGGTCTACCGTTTACTTTAAACAGACCTTCAATATCAAGTCTAGCTGCAGCTCTTTGTACTTCACCGTGATACTGTCCGATATTAAGTTCGACTACCAGGACTTTTTTGATCTTGTCAGTATGCTCTTTTATCTTCGCAGCTGGTGAAGGCCAGATAGTGATCGGTCTGAACAGACCTGCTTTGATACCTTCAGCACGTAGGTGTCGGATAGACTCTTTCGCTGCCAATGAGACTGAACCATAAGCGACGATCATCACGTCAGCATCTTCCATCTCAAACTCTTCGTAAGACTCGACTTCATCTTCATGGAGTGCGACTTTGTCTTCCAGACGTTGAATAAGTTTTCTACAAGTCTCGATCTCCTCCGTCGGGTAACCAAATTTATCATGGTGAAGCCCTGTGAAGTGGTAGCGATAACCTTGATACATCGGGTTAAGGACTGCCGGCTCATCATGCTCACACTCATATGGAAAGTACTCTTCAGCCGGGCCGTCAAAAGTCTTTCGTGGTACGATGCCAGCCTGGACATCTTCGACAGTAGGAATATCCGCTTTACCGTGCATGTGACCTATAGTCTCATCTAGTAAGACGATGACCGGCTGCATAAACCTGTCAGCGACATTGAACGCTCTTACGACCTCAGTATAACACTCTGCCAAAGAACCTGCACAGAAAGTGATCGACTTATAGTCACCGTGTGACGGGTTCTTAGACTGAAGGATGTCACCTTGAGATACACGTGTTGGGAGACCAGTCGATGGACCACCACGCATGACGTTTACAACGACCAAAGGCACTTCTGCCATCTGTGCCAGACCTAACTGCTCAGCTTTCAGTGACATACCCGGACCAGATGTCGCAGTCAATGCGCGCTGGCCGACCATCCCTGCACCGATAACGGCACAGATACCACCGATCTCATCTTCCATCTGAATAGCGACTCCGCCGACCTTTGGTAAAAGGTCAGAGATGACATGCATGACCTCACTTGAAGGAGTAAGTGGATAACCTCCAAAAAACTTACATCCGGCATCAACGGCTGCGATCGCGGCCAGTTCATTACCAGTCGATATGATTTCTCTTGTAGCCATTATTTATTTCCTTGTTCACTAAGTGACATATAGTTATTGGCAAGAATAGCTACTTGTCTCTCTTTTGCTTCATCAGTAAGTTTAGCAAAGCTGAAGCCAGCTGCTTTATATTCTGTTTTATCTGCTACATAGATAGCAAAGTCAGGACATGTAAGTTCGCACTCATTACATCCGATACACGCTTCAGGGTGGTCGATAGAGATCATTGCAC
>JADGEC010000046.1 GCA_016744575.1 Sulfurimonadaceae bacterium
ATAAAAACAAAAGGACTAATACCATGGCAATCAAAGCAGCAATCAACGGAACAGGACGTATAGGTATGATCGTAGCAAAGATCATCACTTCACGTGACGATATCGAGCTTGTAGCTATCAATACGACAGCAAAACCGGACATGCTGGAGTACCTTTTCAAATATGACAGTGTACACACGGGCGTAGATGCAAAAGTCATCGACGACAACACTATTGAGATAAACGGCAAGACTGTGAAGATGTTCAGTACTCGTGATCTTAATGAACTAGATTTCGGTTCTGCAGGCGCTGAAGTAGTCATCGAGTGTACAGGTGTCTTCTTGACTACTGAAAAAGCTCAGGCTTATGTCAAGAACGGTGTCAAGAAAGTTGTCATGTCAGCACCGGCAAAAGACGACACCCCTACCTATGTCCTCAACATCAATACAGATGACTATAAAGGTGAGACGATCATCTCCAATGCAAGTTGTACGACTAACTGTCTTGCACCTATCTGTAAAGTACTTGATGATGAGTTCGGTATCGAGAACGGTCTTATGACGACTATCCACTCTTATACGAACGATCAGAACGTCCTTGATGTCAAACACAGCAAAGACCAGAGACGTGCACGTGCTGCAGCAGTCAACATGATACCTACCACTACTGGAGCAGCAAAAGCGATCTCTCTCGTCATGCCTCAACTCAAAGATAAGCTCAATGGTTACGCGATGCGTGTCCCTACACCAGACGTATCTGTCGTTGACCTTACTGTCAACCTTAAAAACGATGTCACGATCGCTGACATCAATGCAGCCTTTGACAAAGCAGCAGATGGCAGCTTCAAAGGTCTGATCGAGATCGACAATGACAAACGTGTCTCCAGTGACTTCATCGGTTCGACTTACAGTTCGACTTATGTCCCAGACATGACAAGTGTTGTTGATGGTAAGACGGTCAAGGTACTGGCATGGTACGACAATGAGTGGGGTTACAGTTCTCGCCTTGTAGATATGTGTGTATTTGTCGGAAATAAATAATGCTGAGCTTTAGCCGTGACTTCAATTTTGATGCCACCGCTGCGCAGCAGACTATCATCAACAATGCACTCGCTGCTATAAAAGATGAGAAAGAGAGCGGACGGATAGGCTACTATGAGCTGCCAGAGTCCTCACTCGCCATCATCGATGAACTTGCCCTTGAAAGTGAGTCTAACTCACTACTTTCCAGCGGAAAGATCAAAGATATCGTGGTCATCGGTATCGGCGGCTCCTCGTTAGGTATCAAAGCAGTGGATTCTCTGTTATCTCAACGAGTCGACACCACTGCAAAGCTTCACCTTTTTGAGAACTCCGATCCGGTCAATATCTCACAGACATTAAGTAAGCTGACCAAAGCGTCATCCCTCTTTATCGTCATCTCAAAATCTGGCGGGACGATCGAGACCACATCGATCTTCAAGACAGTCATCGCACATTTTGACCTGGACCTTGATAGTGCGGATAATGAGCGCGTGATGGTCATCACTGATTCTGGCTCAGCACTCTCACAGTTTGCCGACAACCACCGTATCAAACAGTTCAACATCCCTGACAATGTCGGTGGACGTTTCTCCGTACTAAGTGCGGTAGGTATCGTACCGCTGACACTTGCAGGTTATGACACCAGAGCGCTGCTTGGCGGGGCCGATACGTTCATGGACGCACTTTTTAGCGGTGGCGAACAACACCTGCTTGAAAAAGCATGCTACTACTATGAGAATGCCGAGAAGTCATCTATCAATGTACTCTTCTCTTATGCCAATGACCTTGAAAACCTCACCAAATGGTATGTTCAGCTTTGGGGCGAGTCCCTGGGTAAGATCGACCGTGCAGGTAAAAGTGTCGGTATGACACCGATCGGTCTTATCGGTGCGGTAGACCAGCACTCTTTCTTACAGCTTGTCATCGAGGGGCCAAAAGATAAAAGTGTCACCTTCATCAATGTAGATGACTTTGAGAACGACCTTCGTATTCCGGAGATCTCACTCAAAAAGATCGAAAAGACAGACTTTATCAACGGTAAGACATTCAATGAGCTTATCAATGCTCAGTGTGATGCCACAAGGCAAAGTCTTATCGATAATGGCGTACCTACTGATGGTATCACTATCAGCAAGATCGATGAAGAGAACATCGGGGCTATGATCATCTATTATGAGCTACTGACATCCCTCATCGGCTCGATGCTGAAGATCAACACTTATGATCAACCAGGTGTAGAGTTGGGTAAGACCATCCTCTATGCAAACTTACAGAAATAAAGACCACTTAGTAAACGGAGCGTTTTATGGAATTACACGATTATGAGATAGATGAGAAATACAGCACAGCAGTTGCCTATTTCTCTATGGAGTTCGCCATCCATCAGTCACTGAAGATCTACTCAGGCGGCCTTGGCTACCTGGCTGGTTCACATATGCGCAGTGCATATGACCTGCACCAGAACGTCATCGGTGTCGGTATTCTCTGGAGTTATGGCTATTATGACCAGACACGGCATGAAGACCGCAGTCTGCGTCCGGAGTTTATCCGAAAGCACTACTATTTTCTCGAGGACCTTGGTATCCAGACTATCGTGAACATCCATAATCAGGAAGTCCATGTCAAAGCCTACTTGCTTCCACCAAGTGTCTTCAGCTCTGCACCACTGATCTTGTTGTCAACAGATATCCCGGAAAACGACTTCCTTGCTCGTACCATCACACATAAACTCTATGATGCGAACAACGAGACCCGTATCTCTCAAGAGATCGTACTTGGTATCGGTGGTGTCAAAGTCCTCGATGCCCTGCGTCAGAAGATCGACATCTACCACCTGAACGAGGGGCATGCCCTTCCTCTGGCCTATGAGCTTTATAGTAAATACAAAGACATGCAAGAAGTCAGAAAACGAATGTGTTTCACGACGCATACACCTGAAGACGCCGGTAACGAAGAGCATGATATCCATCTCCTACATAGATTCGGTTTCTTTGACGGCCTGACGATGGACGAAGTCCGTGAAGTCACCCAAGTCCAGGATGATACGTTCAACCTGACTGTCGGTGCACTTCGTGCTGCCAAGATCACCAATGCGGTCTCAAGATTTCATGGTGAAGTCGCTAATCGCATGTGGGAACATCTTGAGAACAGATCAGAGATCATCTATATCACTAATGCACAAAACCGCCGTTACTGGACCGATAGAGGCATGCTCGCTGCACTTGACCAGCATGAGGATTATGAGATCATCTCCCGTAAGAAGCATCTTAAGCGCAGACTTTTTGATATCGTAGCCGATCAGACTGGTAAGATGTTCGATCCAGATGTCCTTACTATCGTCTGGGCACGACGTTTCGCTGAATACAAGCGCCCGGGACTTCTAAAGCAGGATTTTGCCCGTTTCAAACGGATCATGGAAGATGAGGATCGTCCTGTTCAGGTCATCTGGGCCGGTAAACCTTACCCATTTGATGTCAATGCCGTCAATCTCTTTAATGAACTGGTCTTTATCAGTCATGAGTTCAAACGTATGGCTGTCCTTGTCGGTTATGAGCTTGAGCTCTCCGGTATCCTCAAAAAAGGTAGTGATGTCTGGCTGAACACGCCACGCGTATCCAGAGAAGCAAGTGGTACAAGCGGGATGACTGCCAGTATGAACGGCTCTGTGCATCTTTCAACAGATGATGGATGGCATCCAGAGTTTGCAAAAGATGGTGTAAATAGCTTCACCATCCCTCCGATCGATCACAATACACCTACAGAAGAGCAAGACCTCGAAGATAACCGAAACATGATGGATATCATCGAGCACAAGATCATTCCGACCTATTATGACGATCCGAAGCGATGGACGTCCATCGTCAAGAACGCGATGTTTGATGTCATCCCAGCTTTCGACTCCGGACGAATGGCACACGAGTACTATCTAAAAATGTATAACAAGTAGAGTAAGGGACCCATGACAAGTAACCTCCAGACAATGAAAGACGTAAAAAGTATACGTGACACCGATATTACCGGGAAACGTGTCTTGATACGTGTGGACTTCAATGTCCCTATGGATGCGAATCAGAACATCTCTGATGATCGTCGTATCCGTTCAGCCCTTCAGACCATAAACTACTGTATCGATAACAATGCCTGTTCCATAACACTTATCACACACCTTGGTCGTCCCAAGGGTGCTTATGAGGAGCGTTTCAGTCTTCGGCATGTCCAAAAGAGGCTCGAGCGTCTACTCCATAAACGGATCGAGTTTGTCGAGGACTTCGAAGCTGCCAAGGATGAGATCGCAGCGTGTTCACTAGAGCGCATCTTTCTTCTTGAGAACATCCGTTTCCATCCAGGTGAGAAGAAAAACGATCCGGAACTCTCAAAGAGACTGGCATCGATCTGTGATGTCTATGTCAATGATGCGTTTGGCACCTCACATCGTAAACATGCCTCGACCTATGGGATCGCAGAACATGTCGATGTGAAAGTCGCCGGTTTCTTGATGATGAAAGAGATCGAAGCATTCTCCAAAGCCCTTGAGACACCGACGCGTCCAATAACACTGGTAGTCGGTGGTGCCAAGATATCTTCAAAGATAACACTTCTCGAATCCGTGATGACAAAGATCGATAAACTCATCATCGGTGGTGCGATGAGTAACACCTTCCTCCGGGCGATGGGTTATGACATGCAGGCTTCACTCTTTGAGGAGGAGTATGTCGAGACAGCACGAAAAGTCCTCAAGCAAGCCCAACAGAACAAGGTAAAGATGTATCTTCCCGTCGATGTGGTCATCACTGACTCCATCGAGCACCCCATTGATGTCAGAGTCGTACCTGCACAGGATGTGTTTGAAGGTTTTCAGGCTGTAGACATCGGTCCTGCGACTGTCAAACTTTTCCATGAAGCCATAGAACTCTCAAATACCATCATCTGGAATGGACCGATGGGGATCTATGAGATAGACAGATTCTCAAAAGGGACCTATAAAATAGCAACAGCTATCGCAGATTGCTATGCGTATACCATCGTTGGAGGAGGGGACACTGCTGATGCGGTCGATAAGGCCGGTGAGACAGAGAACTTCAGCTTTATCTCCACTGGTGGTGGGGCTAGCCTTGAACTGCTTGAGGGAAAAGTATTACCAGGATTTGAACTGCTTGATAGAAATAAATAGTCGTATTTCTTTCACTTGTCAGAGGTAGTGGAAAAGATGCAGTAAAGGTGAAATGAATGAAAAATCCCTTCACTGCACTTTGCGGAAAAATAGATCGTCGTTACGACTTCTGAGATTATAGTATAAGAGTTCGCTTCTCTGTCGAGATCGATGATTAAATTTTACACAATTGGATAATAATGTACGATCAGATCGAACAACTTGAAAAAGATGGCCTGCTAGCTGAGTATATAGAAGAGTTTGCGGAGATGACCTTAGGGTGTACTACTGCCAATATTGATGAGTTTTATACCCGTATAAGTGAGGACCTGGTCCAAAAAGGTGCTTATCTTACCCAAGAAGAGGATAGTAGACTGGTCAGACTTCTTGCACTTAGATCAGAGACTACCATCAATACGATGATGGATAGGAATCGAGAGCTACTGTTTGAGAAGTTTCGTGAGTTGGGTGTAGACCTCTAATATTCTCTTGGTATGTTTGTTGCTTGCTATCTCCACAAGGAGTCAACATGAGCAGACGTAAAGTCAACAACCACAGAAAACGACGTCCCAGACCAAGCCATCGTGAGGAGGAGTAGTACTCCCTTTTCACAACCCTTTACTACCCACCATATAAGAAATTCTACTTTAAATAATAAATAACCTTGATATGATTCGTCATTTAATCATATTTTGACTATAATACCATCTTTAATATCGTCAAAATAGACAAAAGTAGTTATACAGGAGCCTATATGAGCAATCCACTATTGACCAATGAACTTGATTATCTACAAAAAAAGTTCGAAGCTTTTCACAATGAGACACAGAAGACTTGCCGGTTTGAAGCCTATCTACAAGAGCTACTAACAGCTAAGAGTATTGAATGTTTTAATAAAAAATATCAAGACATCCAGACCAAAGACAAATCATTCACATTAAGAAATATCAATGACAAGTTGATCAAAAGCCTTGATAGTCTAAAGACTACGACTATTTTTTGCATCGAAGCACAGGTCGACCAGATCATGCGGAAGTCTCGACTTACGAAACAGGTATGACCTACGACTATTGATCCAAACGGTACAATATGATGTACCAGGATCGCCCTCACACTTTACCCTTTACTAAAGACAACAATCATTTAAATGATAAAGGCTTGATATTAACGACCCGAGACGGCTCTGTTCTATGCCATCTCAGAGCCTAGAACATAAAAGGTACGCTTGAGCGAATCAAAAAGGTACTTCCAGGGCTCAGGGTCTGATGTATCTATTGACAAGGGGTGTCATAGTGAGATGTTGCTCAATTATCGGGCATCTTTGATTTAAGTTCTTGCGTCCCTACCTAGGTACTGTCATAGGTAACATAAGTATTTTCTCATCAGTCACTAAAGGTACTGCTAACAATCCCCTGTATGTCATCAGATGGGGTTATTAACGATACCCTATTTCTTACCTCTTAGTATTGATAAAAGCATTTGTCACCCCCTGTTTTACACACTTTATCTCTCTATTCTTATTTTACAAAAGATCATAAAAGGGAAAAGATGAGACATGAGTACTTGAGAAGCACTAGACCAAAGAGAAGTAGGGTACTTTCAACAGATGGACTGCACCAGTCACTTGATTCACTGAGAAAAGAGATGAGTATAGGACAACAGCTTCAAGAACGTATAAAAACACTCTCTCTAAGTGATGTTGATGAGCTCTGGGTATTGGATTTCCGTAATAAAACTCTATATAAAGGCATCCATCTTCACAGAGTCTAAAAGGTGACTTCATCACAGATCATCTAGAGTCCAGAGCAGGGAAAGGTCAAGGACAATACGCTAAAACATCTCAATACTGTATAATGATAGGAAAGGTGTAGGACACTAGTTGAACAGCCTTAGCAATAAAAGGAATATGATGGTCTCAGTCAAAGAGCTCCAGGCTTCTGCAGAGAATATCTCCGTACTGTATGTAGAAGACGACCCTGATATACGAGAGGTGATCGAGACTTTCCTTAAGAAGATCTTCTCATCGGTCGATACAGCTGAGGATGGCATCAAAGGGCTTGAATGTTATCGTCAAGAGATGCAAGATCTGGTACTCACTGATATTCAAATGCCGCATATGGACGGGATCACGATGGCTAGAGAGATCAGGACGATCCGCTCAGATCAGGAGATCATCATCATCTCAGCTTATAGCGAAAGCAACTATTTTCTTGATGCCATTCGACTTGGAGTAAGCAGTTTTATCCTTAAGCCAGTCGATTTTGAGCAGATGTATAATGCACTCTATAAGGTGACAGACAAGATCAGCAGATTTCGGGAGAACTTCAGGTATAAACATGAGCTTGAGGCCTTGGTCGATGCTCAGACCGAGGAGATCGAGCGACAAGCCAAAAGATTACTAAAGAAAGCACAGACTGATCAGCTGACCGGTGTAAACAACCATTTTGTACTGCTTGAAAGGCTCAAAAGCAGTGATGACAAATCACTGATATTACTTAATATAGATAACTTTAGTGCCCTAAATGACTCCTATGGGTTTGCCCAAGGTGATGCGGTGCTACAAGCGACTTCAAGAATGCTCGACCACCTAAGACCCAACTCTTCTGAACTATTTAGACTTAATGCAGATGAGTTCGTCATCCTCGATGACAATACCGATATTGATACAGTGAAAAACACTGTCAAGACCATCTTGGCATTCTTTACAGAGATCCCAATAGACCCTTTTGATGTAGAGTTAAACCTGACTTTTACCGCAGGTATTGATATTGGGCATACTCAAGATCTACTTAGAAATGCCAAGATGGCGGTACAGGAAGTAAGGCAGGGTGGGCGAAACCAATTTATGTTCTTTGATGACAGTTCTCCTTTTCTAAAGCTTCAAGAAGAGAACCTGCTCTGGGTACACAAGCTCCAAGAAGCCATTGAAAAAGATATGCTTAAGCCTTTTTTTCAACCCATCATCAATAACCATACTGGACAAATAGAGAAGTATGAATGTCTGGCGAGGATCGATGATGGTGAAGAGATCTTCTCCCCATGGAAATTTGTCACTGCAGCAGAACGAACAGGATTTTTAAGCAATATCACAAAAAACATGATCAACAAGTCGTGTGAGATGTTTGCTGATACAACATTTGAGTTCTCGATCAACATCACCAATCACGATCTGTTACAGGACTATCTATTGAACTATTTTCTGCAAAAGATAGAACAATATGCGATCGAACCTGAGCGGATCATCCTCGAAGTACTCGAAGACATCACCTTTGTTACAGAACGCAATACCATCGAGCAACTCAGGGCATTTAAAGAGCATGGATTTCAGATCGCCATCGATGATTTCGGCAGTGAAAACTCAAACTTCTCACGTTTTTTAGAATTTGACCCAGACTATATCAAGATAGATGGCTCCTTTATACGCGATATGGCGACTAACACTAAAAGTCGGGCGATCACAGAAGCTATCGTCACCTTTGCAAAAAAAAGTGAGATCAAAGTCATTGCTGAGTTTGTACATGACCAAACGACATTCGAACTGGTCCACGCTATGGGAATCGACTACTCACAGGGATACTACATCGGTGAGCCGCGAGCACATCTCTTAGAGCAGCAATATTGATTTCCATACTGCCCTATGATCAGATAATTTCTACTTTGACCTTCTGACAGACTCGAGCATTTCGATGTTCGCGCATTAAACGGAAGGTAAGACCTTAGTCTGCTCGTGATTCTATCAACGATAATGATCATCCATCGCTCATCGTAGAGATATGTCATCTAACTAAAATGGATACTAGGTCATTGTGCTGATCGTATGGGTTGAAGTGTAATAAAATAGGGAAGTGTTGAGTGAAATGGTGACCCCAAGGGGATTCGAACCCCTATGGCAAGGATGAAAACCTTGAATCCTAACCATTAGATGATGGGGCCATTTATAAGAAATGGCTTTCTTGAGCCGAAATTATAAGAAATGTTTACTTAAGTTAAGTTGAACTCTCTTCAAAGCGAATTTAAAGAGAGTAAGACCAGCCTTAGCTGGTGTAAAAGTCACGTAATGCACGAATGATCACGGCATTTTTAGAGATACTCTCTGATTTAGCATTTTCATCTACCATCTCATACAGATCCAGTGGAAGAGAGATAGAGAATGTCTTTGTCTCGACCTTTTTCTTTTTAGAGATCATAGATGTGACATTCGTCAACAGTTCGATGATCTTTTTAGTATCAATAGGTTTTTGAATGAAACTATTGACACCGATCTCGATCGACTCAGAGATCTTTTGAATATCATTACTTGCAGAAATCACGATGATTATCTGATTTGGGTTCAGTTCACGGATCTTACGTGACAACTCGATTCCATCCATCTCTGGCATGATGATATCAATAAAGATGATATCCGGATGCTGCTCATCATAAAGCTTTAATGCTTCTTTACCATTAAATGCTGATGAGACCTCATAAAAAAAGTTTTTGAACGTTGAACTCAAAAGTTCGTTCGCTACAGTTTCATCCTCTACAACCATTGCAGATAGTTTTTTTGTCTGTTCCGTAAGGTTTACTAAATCGACCTGTGCCATATTTACCCTTCTAATAATAAAAAATTTCTACCGTCAAGACGGTTGTGAGATCAGTCATTCATAAATCCATTTCAATGAAAAGACATTGAAGCAACTCAATAAAGCAACACTGTTACTTTATGTTTATATTATAATTAGTTAAACTTTAGAGGTTGCTTAAGTATATTTGTTAATACTTGTTATATTATAACAATTGTTAAATATAAACATGTTCTAACAATAACGGATATTCTGTCCAACTGTTTTCATCGTCTTTACTCAAAAGTATGTTAAACATTATATTTAACTTTAAATAAAACGTACCCTTAAATTCTCTCTTTATTGTGAAAAACTCTCTTTAAAATCATATAGATCTTGATAGATCGTTCGTATTCAAGAGATAATATTTTTATTTCAATAATGTACATTAGATAATGTTTCGATAGATTAAAACAGGGGATATTAAGTAGATGTATAAGAAGTGCTGTGATAATCGTGAGATGTCATTATTACAGACGTTTGTGCCATGTGTTATCACAAAAGTATTGATGCTAAGAAATCTACAACGCTTGATGAGTTTAGTAACGCTAGTAAGCTAAGAGCTTATGATGCGTTCTTAGCTAAGAGCTTTTTTTGCCCCTTCAAGGTATATTTAAAAAAAGGAGCTCTATATGGGAACAACTAAATTCAATGGTAACGTCGTCAATCTTTCAGGGACTGAAGTAAATGTAGGTGATCAGGCACCAGTCGTCACTGCGATAGGTACCGATCTCAGCGACATAGAAATAGGGGGAACAAGAGACAGTGTTCAACTCATCATCACTGTACCTTCACTTGACACAGACACCTGTGCCACTGAGACACGTCGGTTCAATGATGCGGTCAACGATCTGGACATCTGTGAGACAACTGTCATATCGATGGACCTGCCGTTTGCATCCGAACGTTTCTGTTCGACAGAAGGGATCGCCAACCTTACCGTTGCATCTGACTATCTTGATAAAGAGGTAAGTAAGACCTATGGAGTACTTATGGCAGACAACAAACTCAAAGGGCTGAGTGCAAGATCGATCTTTGTCGTCGATAGAAGCGGAGAGGTAGTCTATAAGGAGATCGTTCCGGAAGTGACAGATGAACCAGACTATGAAGCTGCCCTTGAAGCTATCAAAGGTGCCAGATAAATACTAACTATCTTTTTTAAACTGCTCTAACCATTCGAGATTGGACTCGTTCACATTCTCTTTCTGGCGGAGCAGAGAATCTATAATACTCTTCAAAGTACCCTCATCCATAAACTCTAACATCGAAGGATCGATATGCGTGATCGACCCACCTTCATAACTATTAAGAAGCTTCTCGATATCTGTGATAAGTAGCTGCTTACCCTCGCTCATCACTAAATATTCCTTTGTACAGGACCGATATAACGTTGCCGAGGACGTGCGATCTTCTTCTCTTTGTCTTCGTTCAGCTCTATCCATTGTGTGATCCAGCCAACAGTCCTGCCGATGACGAAGATGATGGTAAACATCTTTTTTGGTATGTTCATAGCTGTTAGGAGCAGGCCTGAATAGAAATCGATGTTAGGGTAAAGGTTTCGTGAGATGAAGTAATCGTCAGTCAATGCGACCTCTTCGATCTTTTTAGCGATCTCAAGAAGGTGTGAGTCTACACCTAGTTCATCTTGAAGTTCATCAAGCAGTTTCTTCAAGATACGTGCACGGGGATCAAAGTTCTTATAGACACGATGACCAAAACCCATCAACTTGAATGAGTCTTTCGGGTCTTTGGCACGCTTGATGAAATCATCTACATTATCTACCGAATCAATAAACTCTAACTGTGCGATCACCGACTCGTTCGCACCACCGTGCGCGCGACCCCACAATGCATTAATACCTGCAGAGATAGCTGCATAAGGATGTGCCCCTGTCGATGCGACACCTCGGACCATAGATGTCGAAGCGTTTTGCTCATGGTCTGCATGTAGCGTAAAGATGGTATCTAATGCCCGCACCTCGACTTCAGGTATCTTCAATTTGTCTCCCGGATAAGCTCGTATCATATAGAGAAAGTTTTCGGTAAAAGAACGTTCAATATCCGGGTAGACAAAAGGGAGTCCAAAAGAACGTCTGTGAGCAAAGGCGGCGAGGGTAGGTATCTTAGCGATTATCCGCCTGGCCATGATCTGACCATCCTCTTCGTTCTCGACATCCAGATGTTCAAAGTAAAAGGTCGAAAGGGCAGAGACTGCTGCAGACATCATCGCCATCGGATGCGCATTATCTGGAAATGACTTGAACATATCCTTGAGACCTTCATGCACAAAAGAGCGCTTGCGGATCTCCATATCAAACTCACTTAGTTCATTTTGAGAAGGCAGTTCACCATTTAAAAGCAAGAAGCAGGTATCGAGATAACTTTTCTTGTTCGCCAGATCATCTATGGCATAACCTCTATAACGCAGCTCACCTTTCTCACCGTCGATATAAGTGATCTTTGAACTACAACTTGCCGTAGAGGTGAAACCTGGATCGTAAGTAAACATGCCAGTTTTTTTGTAAAGCGTCCGTACATCGATGACATCTGGACCGACACTAGGCTGCAGTATATCAAGCTCGTAGCTTTTGCCAGTACGGTTGTCTGTGAGTGTGATGGAGTCCATCATCTTCCTTTGAAAATCAGATATGTCAATCTTACAATCCCCTAGCTTTATTTATGAGAAATATCCTGAATAAATATGAATGCTACTCTACGATGTGAAGGATCTATCACCATTAAAGTCCATAGTTATGTTCTTGTCGATTTATTTGACTAAGTATAGAACACAGGGCATTTGATGCATAATGATCTGAACACACCAATAAAATCGATTCTCTATATATAATGTAAGCATAGAGTGATCATATTCTCTCTATTTAGGATTTCTCCAATGTACTGCATGACACACTAGTCCATTAGAGCTATCCCTTTAGATTATGTCATATATAAAACATGCTAAAATATCAACCATATTACTAAGGAAGACTTATATGCAGATCAATACGTTCAACTGTCCCCAGCCAGATGAAAAAGGTTATTTTGGTGAATATGGTGGTAGTTTCATACCTCCAGAACTCCAAATCATCATGGATGAGATAACCAGCTCATACGAAGCTATTCGTAAAGACCCGGCCTTTATCGATGAGCTTACCGATCTCTATCAGCACTATGTCGGTAGACCAACACCGATCTTTCATGCAAAGAACCTCTCTAAGGCTTATGGTGCAGAGATCTATCTAAAACGAGAAGACCTCAATCATACGGGTGCACATAAAATAAACCACTGTCTTGGTGAAGCACTTTTAGCAAAGAAGATGGGCAAACGAAAGATCCTAGCTGAGACCGGGGCAGGGCAGCACGGTGTCGCTCTTGCGACTGCTGCAGCTCTGATCGGTTTGGAATGTGATATCTATATGGGTGAAGTAGACATGCGCAAAGAGCATCCAAATGTCGTACGGATGCAGATACTTGGTGCCAATGTCATTCCCGTCACCCACGGGCGCAAAACACTAAAAGAAGCCGTCGATTCCGCTTTTGAAGGTTATATGAAAGACCCTGTCACACAACTCTACGCAATCGGTTCTGTTGTCGGTCCACATCCTTTCCCTATGATGGTACGTGACTTTCAATCCATCGTAGGTAATGAAGCCAAAAGCCAGCTGCAAGGTATGATCGACGCACTTCCAGATAACATCGTAGCTTGTGTCGGCGGCGGCTCAAATGCTATAGGTATCTTCACCGCCTTTTTACAAGATGACTCTGTCACTCTCTATGGTGTGGAACCTTCAGGTCATGATATCAACGTTCCCGGTGAACATGCTGCCACAATGTCAAAAGGTGTACCTGGAGTCATGCACGGGTTCAAATCATATATGCTCGCTGACGAACAAGGCGAACCGGGGCAGGTCTACTCTGTCGCAAGTGGGCTGGATTACCCTTCAGTCGGTCCCCAGCACAGCTATCTGAAAGATATTGATCGTGTGAACTACCGGGCCATAGATGATAAAGAGGCCATCGACGCATTTTTTGAACTCTCCAGGCTTGAAGGGATCATCCCGGCCATCGAATCAGCCCATGCTATTGCCTATGCTAAGAAACTGGCAAAGGAGCAGGGCGGTAAGAGTATACTCATCAACCTCTCAGGACGCGGTGACAAGGATATAGATTTTATCATGGAGACCTATGGCCAAGAGTATGGTCTTTAGAGGTCCCTTTTAACACCACTGAATAGACTTAGACTTCGTGTGAGCAGTGCCAACTGCTGCAAGACTTCCACTAGATGGAAGTCTGTGACATGATGATGCCCTTTAAATATTATTAACCCTGCTCTTTACATTCCATACCGTTAACAGATTGCTGTAAGATTTCAGAAATCAAATATGGAGTCTCGATGAGAAATCTAATTCTTGCAGCAGCTACTACACTGTTTCTTTTAGGATGTAGTGATAAAAGTGAATTGGCTATAGATGTAGAGCCACAGCTCGTAAAAGGTAAAAGCCTTCAACAGTTAAGTCTAAACGATCAGTTTGACAAAAAACAGACACTCAGTGCCGATACTAAGAAAGTCATCTTTGCTTTCACAAAAGATATGGGACATGTCGGTAATGATTACCTTGCCACACAAGATGCTGATTACCTTGCAAAAAGAGATGCACTCTTTATTGCTGATGTCTCGCAAGCACCGTCACTGATACGAAGTATGTTTGTCCTTCCTGGATTAAAAGACCTTGAGCATAGTGTCATGCTCATAATGGAAGATAGTGATTCGGCCATGTACAAAGCGCAAACTGATTTTGAAAAGATCATGATCGTAGATGTAGATACCTACGTCATAACTGATATCACTTATGTCAGCACTCCGGACGAACTTAAAAAAGCCATTCAGTAATATCTCACTATCTGTGGTGACCATGCCATACAGGCAGGTCATCATCTTTAGGAGTATACAGATTCCCGTATATCTCATTTCAGAATAGTATATTGGTTAACATAATGTATATTCTCTTAAAAATAAACTTATCCTCTTCCAAGCCTCTTTTGTACTTCTACCTACTATCTGAACATAGTCAATACCAATACAAGACCATAGCTATATGACTTTGGCCTTAATGCATATTCTTGATATTCATAAATATTAGGCTGACATTAAACTATATAGTTTACTATATAGTTACAAGCAGATGATCGATTCTTATAAAATGGCTTATAAGGCTTAAAACGCTTTTCCAAGCCTACGATACGTCAAACAGTAAGAAAAGGCCTTACAGAGCAACTATGCGGCATCTTATCCAATAGTGTTCATAGAGCATCCATGCTATGTCATCAGATACAAAAATAGGGTGAACATGTGTTAGTGCGATGTAAAATACAGTCACCCTATTTCTAAAGTCTTCATATCAATGCTTAAATCGGCTCTTTCACACCTAAAAAAACATTCATATTCCCCCTAAAAGCACCTATAATAGGGGATTTAAAGCATGAACAATCGTTCATACTGCAGGAGCAGATCCCGAATATCCCACAAAATATTCTAAGCTGATATTAACAACTGTTCATATATAGTTTTATATACATTAACAGTTGTTCATAAAAGGGCTTCAAACGCCCTACTTCAGGGAGGCCGTGACTACCATGCATACAAAGGATAAGATCTTAGCTGAGGCGATGGAGCTATTTGCGCAGTTTGGATATAAAGGCGCTTCAGTACGTAAGATAGCAGCCAAAGTAGGAATACGTGAAAGCGCTATCTATAATCATTTCACCAACAAAGAAGAGATATTTCAGTCAGTAGCTTCGACCATCTTCACGACACCTTTCTCTGATACCAAAGAGAGCGCAATGCTAAGTGAGCGGGCGAAAGGTGGTAAGAAGTTCCTATCTAGTTTTATCGTACAGTATAAGCTTGTGACATTTGACAAGAAAAAAGAGCATCTCTTTCGTATCATGATGATCGAGCTGCTACAGAACAAGAGGCTTAGAGAGAGTTTTATGAGTGAGTACCATGAGAAGAACAGTAAACTGATCTCACAGGCTTTTTTCATAATGATGCAAGAGGACCTTATACGCTCCGGTGACCCGATGGTGATGGCCAACGAGTTTCTCGCTCCTCTTTTCTATCTTCGTCTTCAAGTCACCCTGCTTCGTATCGATGAACACTCTACTGCTGCACTCTCTACACAGTTCGAAAAGCATGTAGATTTCTTCTGGGAAAGTATCGCACTGTAATATTTATCAATATTACAGTCTCTAATGATCCACCCTGTATCATCTCTGCCTGATAGGCACTCTCTATTAAATGGCTTTATAACTGCTCAGTAAGGCTTTTTGTTATTTTTACTGTACCCGTTTTATTGATTTACTACTTGCCCTTTAGCACCCTACTTTCTACTGATGAGACCACACTCTATAATATTGATCAATATTATAGTCATCCTGATGATACATAACTACTCTGTAAGGCCTTTTCGTACTGTTTGATGTATCGAAGGGTCATTAAAGTGCTTCTAGCTCTTTTGCTTGTGATATTAAAACACAAGCTCTACATTCCAACCTGAGCCAGTAGTTACTTTTTCATCTTTTCGATTAGACCCAGCAAGTTATCTGCTTTTGGAATGCCTTTAAAGCTCTTTAACATCCTCTCTGCTTCATCAAGACCATCTTTAGGCTGCTTTAGTAGATCCACTCCCATCACAAGGGTATTTGCAAGAGCTATGCCATAAGCATTGGGATTGACATCGGCTAATACTCTTCTGATATCAAGTGCTTCGCTATACGCCTTCTCCGCATCCTTCAGTCTGTTTTGATCATTATATAGATTGGCAAGGTTATTTAAGGTCATAGCCACATCAGGCTCATAAGCACTGGGATTGACTTCGGTTAATGTTCGTCTGATAGCGAGCACTTCGACATACGATTTCTCTGCATCCTCTAGCCTATTTTGGTCATTGTAAAGAACAGCAAGGTTATTCAAAGTCGTTGCCATATCGGACTCATAGACACTAGGATTGACTGTAGTTAATGCTCTATAAATAATAATCGCCTCAATATACAACCTCTCGGCATCTTTTAACCTGTTTTGATTATTATAAAGATTGGCAAGGTTATTTAAAGTCGTTGCCACATAAGGCTCATAGGCACTGGGATTGACTTCGGCTAATGTTCGTCTGATAGCAAGTGCCTCTATATACGACTTCTCCGCATCCTCCAGTCTGTTTTGATCTCTGTAAAGATTAGCAAGATTATTCAAGGTCGTTGCCACATCAGGCTCATAGACACTGGGATTGACTTCAGCTAATGTTCGTCTGATAGCAAGTGCCTCTATATACGACTTCTCCGCATCCAGCAATCGGTTTTGAGCTCTATATAGAATGGCAAGATTGTTCAAGGTCATGGCAACATCAGGCTCATAGGTATCGGCCGACGCTCGTCTGATAGCGATTGCCTCGATATACGACTTCTCCGCATCCACCAGTCTGTTTTGATCTCTGTAAAGAATGGCAAGGTTATTCAAAGTCGTTGCCACATCAGGCTCATAGGTACTGGGATTGATTTCGGCTAACGCTCGTCTGATAGCAAGTGCCTCAATATATGAGTTCTCTGCGTCCTCCAATCTATTTTGATCATTGTAAAGAACGGCAAGGTTGTTCAAGGACGTTGCCTTATGCTCTTTTTTTAGTTCTAGATCTAAATGTACTATTTGTAACTGTCTGATTGCATCTGTATGTCTGTTCTGTTTAGCTAAGTAGTTTGAGTAAGCCAATGAATTATCAAAACTTCTGTCAAATCTTATGGACCTTTGATAAGCTTCGTCTGCTTTTTCATACTCATCTTTCATATAATAGAGATCTGCTTGTATAAGAATTGCTTTTGCGCTTTCGATCACTTTGTCTCTGGCCTTATCAAAATCTATACTCTCCAGATAAAGCAACGCTTCATCAATTCCTTTGGAATCAAGTATCTTTTCGACCTTTTCTATGATTACTACTTCACTCCGAAAGGCTTTAAGCCTCTCTTCAAGATCTCGTATTTTTAGTTCAAATACGACTTTCTTATCTTCTAAGAGAGTTATCTTTTGCGATAATCTTAAACTCTCTTCTACCGAGCCGCCAGTCTCTAGTCTGGCCTTCAGTCTATCGATCTCACTGTCTCTCCTTTTTAACTCATCGATAAAGAAATCATTTTGCATATGTGAAGCGAGTGCATTATCTAAGGCCTTTGTAGTCTCATTTGCATTATCAGACTCATTTATCTTGACAAAAGAGAGTATGACAAATATGACTACTCCTAAGATCATCAACTCGACACTACCATTGGCAAAGACAAAAGCTGCAGCATCCCAAAACAGCTCTTCATACGCTGCTAATGGGACATCCTGGATCTGTTGGTGAGCATACGCCTCTATCTTGCTTCCAAACTTCCAGGCGATTTCCTCACGAAAAGTAAAGAGCAGTACAAGATAGGAGACACTCCAATAACTTTTAGAGGCTCTTAGCTGTTTGATGATATCTATGATGTTCATAATCAGCGGGTGTTGTGTCGTTCTTGTAAAGCGCTCTAATAATGTCATATAGAAGAACCTTTTTCACTATGATCGAGCTAGATGAGAACTCAGATCTTAGTTCAATAGTATTTATATGTATCTTATTCAAAAAGCACCGAAAAAACATATAAAGAGCATTTCTGCATTCACCTTGGAGTGCTGATCGGCAGGAGTGTGTATATTCCACCAAAAAGAGAGCCCCGAACACTCCACCTATGCTGAGATAGAGTGATAATCTCCTTCAAACAGCCAATAGGCAGAATAAAGAGACCCATCAACAGTGGACGTGCGATCAGTAGTGAATCATATTGAGATTGTCTGGTCGCCCTGCTCCGTGCAGTATTATATTGATCAATATTGATTTATGCGTCAAAAATATCTTCAAGAGTTGATATAGCCGAATTTCGGCAGCCACTTTTCAAGTTAAAAAATGGGTGTGAGACCTGCCTTGTATGCATAAAGACTAAAAAGTCGATTTCTTCACACTTGAAATAGGCCCCAAGAGTATAGATTGTTAAAGGTCTGTTTCAAGACCTGAGTTTAATCCTCCTATTAATACAATAAGCCCTACTCCTGTAAAAAAGACTTCTTAAGTCTTAAATATACTCAGCTTCTGACTTAGTGTTTTTGTCAATTGATACAGTTCATTGGCAGAGTGCCCGATGGTTTTGGCATGTTCGCTATTGTTATTTGAGATCTTACCGGCATCGTGAATACGGTTGATCATAGTCTCGGTATTGTCATGTGCTTGTTCAGAGCTTTGCATAGACATCTTTGTGACCTCTTGTGTAGTATCCATGACCTCGCTTGTTTTAGCGATGATGGTCTGTAGATCTTTTGCTTTATTTGCAAGTTCATGGACATCATCTGCATTTTTTGTGATCTGCGTTCCAACATCATCAACTGACTGAGTGACCGTGTTGATCGATATGTTGATCTCTGTAAGACTTTTTTGGGTGTGCTCAGCCAGTTTTCTGACTTCATCAGCAACAACTGCAAATCCCCGTCCATGCTCACCAGCACGGGCAGCTTCAATGGCCGCATTTAGAGCTAACAGATTGGTCTGTTCTGCTATATCTCCTATAGTGTTTATGACATCTTTGATCTGATTCGTCTCATTCGTAAGTTGTTTGAGTTGAAGTGCCAACTCTGTTTCACGTACGGCACCCATCTCTGAATACTCAGCCAATTCATTCATCCCTTTATCGGCTTTAGACATATTCTCTTTTGCTATGTTAGCTTGTATGGCATTATCTTTCGAACTTTCCATTGTTCTTTGCAATATCGATTTTGTCTCATCACTACTCGCAATATTTGCATTACTGATCAATAACTGCTCTGATGACTGCTTTTCGATCTCAGCGGTTGTCTTGAGCATACCATTAGCGATGGTAACATTATTTTCAGCACTTTGTTTTGCATCGATCAGAATACCTCTAAGTGAGACCAAGAGAGAAGAAAAAGCATCATTGATCTCTGTTATCTCATCATTATTAGTTGACCGATCGATCTCAATGGTAAGGTCTTGTTCGGTTGATACACGAACGATCATCTCTTTTAGCTCTTTGATCTTACGTAAGATGTATCTGAATAAGATATAGATCATAACAGAGAGGAATGTTGTTAGGATAATGGTGATAAAAATTGATATTTGATTAAGCTGTGTAGCACTCTGACTATCGGCACTGGCCTGGATCAACTCTTTTTTACTATCCTTGGTGATGGTCATCATAGTCTTTTGAAACTCTTTTTTGATTGTCTCGACTTCAGAAGTCGCAATCTTTATCTGTTGTTCATAAGACAACCCCTTACTTTTTAACTTAATGAGTCGACTGCCTATCTCAAACTGTTTACTAAGAGCCTTATGAACATCTTGACCTATCTCTTGACTTTGACTCATAATGTTTTTATCTATAAATAAGTGTAATTGTTTTACAACACTTTGTGCATCTTCTAAGCGATCTTCATCAGCAAGTGCGTAGGCATATATCAATGTTTTCTGTACCATTTGAATGTTGAACTTAAATTGGAAATACCTTTTGTCCTCTAAGACATCACTGACATCAAACAATACCCCTTGAAGCTCATCACCTTCTTCCTCAAAACTCACCATAGTCGCATCGATCATATTGTTATTACTTTTTTTATTAATACCAAGTTGACTTAGTCTCTGCAGCTGATCATAGTAAAGCGAAGATCTTTCTTTAATAGTAAAGAGTATCTTTTTTTGATCTTCATCTTCGAGCATCGAGTCGATGGTATTAAAAGTCTGTAGATACTCTTCATGCTTGTTTTCAAGCTCTATAAGCATCTTCTCATCACCATCAAGTGCAGTTTTATTAGCAACGGTCTGCATTTTGATAAGAGTCAGTTTTAGCTTTTCAAAATGTCCTGTCAGTTCTGAGACATAATCAAGAACAATATTGCTCTCTTTTTGCTGCTTTACTGAGTAAAGACCCAATGCTGTCGTAACAAAAAAGTTCACTACAAGCAAGATGACTATACCAGCTATTTTAGTCTGTAAAGTAGTATTAAGCATACTGTCCCCTTTTGAGGTCAAGATAGGTATTTATTATTATATAATGTTATTCTATTAAAATAACTTTAAATTATAACTGAAAGGCACTCGAAAGTGCTTTGTATAAATAGTCAGCCCTGAAAAAGTCTATTAAGCCCAGGCGAACGATCAGTTAATATTGTGCGTCTATCAAGGTCTTTACAATAGAAGAAAAGAGTAGCATAGCCTCCTCTCTGAGTCGGTATGCGCTGTCATAGGGCAGTTACCAACATAACATTAAAGAGAACGGATGCTTTTTAAGATATCGTTGGTCGAAATGATAGTGAAGCTCTAAGAGGCTTAGACTCTAGTAAGCGTAGGGAGACCTCAAGACTGACTAAATAGTCATTCCAGCATTATTTATACAGAGTCTAGTGGTTGATATTAATGACTACCTATCTGAAGAGCTTCACTTAAAGGCAGTAGAACAGTGCATGACGACTACCGACCATGGTAATAGTCGGAGATCTTGTCATTATTTCTCACCTGGTTTAAAAAGAGTACCGGCAGGATAAAGAGGTCCATCAGTAGTGAGAGTGCTATTAGTAAGGAACTGTAAAGACCTATATTTGAGATCGTCGCATCAGGAATAAAGATCAATGCTATAAATGTAAGCATCAAGATGATGTTCCCCATAGCGAGTGGTGTCCCAATATAAAGGAACGAGCGCTCCAGGGCCAGTACCGGGTCACGAGGCTTATGACGATTATCGTAATAATAAAAGATAAAATGCAATGTCGCATCACTAGAGACCGCTACCGTGATGATCATTGCTACAAGCATGTCTATCGACAATGGTATGTCAAATGCCATGACTACACTAAAGAACCACGCCAGCGGTATGGCGTTCACCACCAGTGCGATCACACTGAACTCCAATGTCCTGGTAAGTCTATAGGTCACCAGCATGATAAGTGCCATCACAAAGAACACCACATAGAAGAGCGTGTTGATACTATCCATCTTTGCGATATCGATAAGGCTTGCCTGATCTTGTATCAAGATACCTTCATCACGGATAAAGTTCAGTATCTCCATCTTATCATCCGGATCACCGAGATAGATAGTCAATGTCAGATGATCATTAACAGTGACAGTCGGCGTGATGTTGTAAAGATCGAACATAAACTGATAACTGTCAATATCGATCTCATGTAACATGAATGCTGTATCTGGATACTCCTGATGATAGAGCTTCTCGATCTCAGTGTGTGCGGATTCGAATCCTTTGATAACAGGAAACATCCCTTTAAGAAGACTCTGTATGTTTTGAAGTTCCAAAAGGTTCTCTGCCGTAAAACCTTTCTCACTCAATGCGATATGGATCTGGTTATTCTCCTCGTAAGCAACGACATTAAGAGGTTTAAGTACGTAGATCACTATGCTATAAAGAAAGACCATGACACTCATGATCAAAAAGAGGTTCAGAGCGAACTTGTGATAATGTGTCTCGATCTCAGCGAAGTAACGTGAGCTGTTCTTAGTCAGGATCTTAGGGTCTTTCTGCATGAAAAACGAAAGCATTATCGGCAACAGTGTAAAACTCAGGATGAACCCGCTTGCAGATGAGAGCACTACGTTCAGGCCCATAGAGTAGAGTATCTGAGAGTCCACAAGCATCAGTGAACCAATACCTACCATAGAGATGAACGTCGTCCAAAAGATCGGTACCACGGTCTTGGCCATGACATGGTAAAGAAGTTGTTCTTGTGTTCTTATCTGATGCTTTTGTAGCGCATGCCACTTATAGTAGATATAGATAAAGTCCATGACCGATATGACGATAGCCAGCAGTACTATCGAGATGTGTGTCACTTGTACCGCAGATATCAACTGGTATACGGTGACTGTCAAAATAGTCGTTGAGGCGATAAAGACAATACCCAGTATAGAGGGGATGATACTTTTAAACGCTATCGTAAACGAGATGATAAGGATGATGATCAAGATAGTGAACAGCATTATGTCGATGACATGTCTGTTCTCTTCTGAGTCGAACACTTCAAAGGGAAGTTCACATCTGAGGTCCTCAAAGGCCATCTCTTTTGAGGAGAGTACATAGAAGATCACCTTATCATCTTCAAAGAAACTGTGATATTTCTCCGGATCATCTTGTACGGCATGGAAGATAAAGTCATCAGAACTATCCAGCAAAGTGACAAACTCGATCATCGACTGTTCACTGCTTATCTCATTATTGATGACACTTTTTTGCTCAAAGAACGAATTGACACCGGTCACATAAGAGTGCCATTTCAACTCATCCTGAAGATTTCGCAGATCTTTGACTGTCTCGGGGCTCCATCCACTCTCTGAGATATCGACAATGATCTTCTCTACGCACAAAGAAGGATATTTAAGAGTAAGTAGTTTGTTATACTCCTGACTCCCCTCTAACCAGAGAGATCGGTCACTATAGACAAAACCCTCTTTGATAGTCGTAGCCGAGTAAGCGATGACTCCAAGGATGATAGCCAAAAAGAAGACCCTGTACTTTAAGATGAACTCCAGGTACCAATAATAGGGCATTCTTCTGTTTCGCATCACTTGACCTTTCCGTTGATCAGAATATATGGCCGTTTGAACACACCGATCTGTTCCGCCACATCACTTATCTCTTCCATTATATCATCCGCATCACCGTCATCTTCCAACGGGACATCCGCATGGTCTATCATGATCTGCTTAAGCATGATCTTCTGATACTCAGATGAGAGGATCGTCCGAATGGCCTCCTTCGATTTTTTTCGCGGAAGTTCATACAGATAGAGATAGATCTTATACTTTTTGAACATCACCTCTTTTCGTTCAAAGATGAACTTCAGATAGCGTTGTGACATAGAACAGTAAGGGTCAATAAAAGTATGTATCTCTTTATCGCCCTCGCCAAATACGATAGCACTCTCTTTGATCTCTTCTAAGAGTTCGAGAGTCTCCTCAGGAGAGAGAAGCTGCGCCTTTTCTGGTACACCAGACCAGCTTAACGTAGCGAATATAATAAAGGGGATCAGCAGGGTTATCACTCTATTC